>CAKZXY010000001.1 GCA_937883945.1 uncultured Clavibacter sp.
CTCTTTTGGGCATAAAAAAACCCGCCAGAGGCGGGTGGGGGCTACTTAAATCTAATTAACTGCTCACCGAGATTACGTCGATCCCATCTCTGCTCAAAGCCTTGGCTCCACTTACCTGGCCCTTTCTTAGGCCCAATGTTCTGAGCTTTGGAGATGACCCCATTCATAAGTCCCCCAAGATTTGAGATGGCTAGGACTGCCCCAACAAGTGAGGCGATAAATCCAGCAACCCCAACTAAGGGAACTTGAGAAATTAAGCCGCCAAAGAGGATAAAGAGGCCAATAAGGATTAGGCCGAAACCAATTACAACTCGGTTCCTTGAAGGGCTCTTGCCGCTAAAAGTTGAAATTAGGCGAGGATCATCAGCGGCCAGCGCCTCTTCCATCTCGGCTAGAAGCCTTTTTTCATGCTCAGATAGTGGCATAGGCATGAGAATAGTAGAGGCGGGCCCATCTGGAAAGTCGAAAGGATGAGAAGTTGCTATGAATCTTCACTCTCATCATCTTCCTCTCCAATAAGTCGTGCCGGTTTCACAGAGCCACTTCCGAAGCGAGCAATTGCCCGATCGATAGCAACCTGCGCCTGGCTCCATCCAACCTCCCGCTCGCCAAGCTCTAACTGCTCAACTGCTCCACTTTGATCAACTAATTGCTCGAGTGAAACTCCGAGAAGTCGGACTCTTGAGCCAGCAATCTTGAGCGCTAGATAGAGGTCTTTAACTACTTCATAAATTTCATGGCTGCCGCTTATAGAAAGTGGGAGAGTTTTAGAGCGCGTGAGATTAGAAAAGTCAGAGAAACGCACCTTCAAACCAATTGTCTTACTTCGCAAACTGCGAGCCCTTAGCCTTGTGGCAGCCCTTTCAGTTAATCGCAGAAGTTCTCTAAATATCTCCTCTTGATCTTCCAAATCATAGGCAAAGGTCTCTGCAGCGCTAATGCTCTTCTCTGGAGCATCTGCAACTACTTCTCGATAATCTCTAGCCCAAGCAAGTTCATAGAGTGATACTCCAGCACTTGGACCAAGTGCTCGCTTTAAAGTTTCAAGTGGGGTGTTGGCAATATCGGCAACTGTTCTAAGACCCAGAGCTTGCAGCTCTTCATTAGTTTTTGGCCCCACTCCCCAGATTTCTGAAACTGGAAGTGGATGAAGAAAGGTCAAGACTCGATCATGTGCAATTTCAAGTATCCCATTTGGTTTGCAGCGCCCTGATGCTAATTTGGCAATAAATTTAGTTGTCGCAATTCCCACAGAGCAGGTGATCTTCTCGGAGGCAAAGACTCGCTGTCTTATCAACTCTGCAATCTGTCGACCGCTACCAAATAATTTTCTTGAACCTGTGACATCGATAAATGCCTCATCTAGGGAGAGCGGCTCAACATGCGGGCTAAATTCAAAGAATATCTCCATAATTTTTCTAGAGACCTGTGAGTATCTCTCATGATCTGGCGGAATAAAGATTGCACTTGGCGCCATTCGCTGCGCTCTTGATACTGGCATAGCAGCTTTAATACCAAATTTTCTAGCAGCATAATTTGCAGAGAGAACTACTCCCCTGGCGCCTGCCCCAACTACTAAAGGCTTTCCTTTATATTGCGGATAATCCAACTCTGAAACTGAGGCATAGAAAGCATCCATATCAACATGGAGAATTGTGGAATGCTCGCCCATCTGCTTACTCACAGATAGCTAGGCTACGCCACTTTTGATAAGCAGCTGATAAATCCCATGCCCCAATAGCTCTAAGTGAGATACCGCGTAGCCCAGTTCTACGGGTAGCGCCGCGAATTAATAGTAGCTGCGAGTTATAGAGCACCTCGGCATAGCTATGTTGAGCGTCTTCAAAAAATGTTGCATCGCTACAGCCATATCCATCATCAAGAGTTAGAAAGATAACTCGTCTGCCAGAGCGAACTGGTGGGGTTTGTAGCGCTACTTTAACCCCAGCTACCAATACTAAAGATCCTGATCTTTGTTCTAGGAGCTGGTTAGATTTTATTGCTCCTACCTGATTGAGAAAATCAGCATAAAACTCAATCATATGATGAGAGATATCCATCCCTAGATACTTAACTTCATTTCTTACCAGTTCATGATCTTCTAAATCAGGTAGCCCTGTCTTAGATAAAGTGGGGGTAAAACCTAGGCTTAACTGCGAACCAGTAATTACTTTAGTTCTACTACCACCAGACCATTTATATAAATCATTTAGATGTAGTAATAAATCTCTACGATTTATCTCATCGCCATAGAGGCGATCAAAGGCTCCCACCATTAATAAGGCTTCAGAAGTTGGTCTGCTAACTGAGCTGCGATGGACAAAATCAGCTAGATCTAAATAAGGGCGATTAGCGATAATTGCTGATATCTCTGCGCTACTAATCCCTGAGATATCGCTAAGAGATAGCCTGATACTTCTCTGATTATCGCCTTCCACTCGATAGCTAATATCAGAGTGATTAATATCAAGAGGGGCGATAGTTAATCCATTTCGTCTAGCCTCATCTAATAGAAGACGCTTTGGATACATTCCAGGTTCATGAGTTAGAACTCCGGCAAGAAATGCTGCTGGGTAATGGCGCTTTAACCAAGCAGATTGATAAGTGGGAAGAGCAAAGGCAGCGGCATGGGCTTTGCAGAATCCAAAGGAGGCAAAGGCTCTTAAGACATCCCAGATTTTAGTAATAACTTTTAGCTCATAGCCTTTTGATAAAGCTTGGGCAAAGAACCAATCACAGACCTCTTGCTGACCCTGCCTACTACCAAGAGCTCTTCGCTTCTCATCGGCTTGACCAAGAGATGATCCAGTTAAAGTGGCGATAATTTCAATAACTTGCTCGTGAAATACCACTACCCCTTGGGTATCACTCAAGATTTCAGCTAAATCAGGGTGGAATATCTCCCTAGTTTTAAAACCTTGGCGGGCATTTAGAAATGGAGTGATCATGTCGCTCTTTACTGGCCCTGGTCTAAAAAGTGAGATATCAATTATTAAATCAGTAAAAGTCTCAGGGGTTAACTTTCCAACTAATTCACGCTGGCCTGGGCTCTCTATTTGAAAGATACCTAAAGTCTGAGCAGATTGGATGAGCGAAAATGTTTCACTATCATCTAAAGCTATTGCATCAATATCTATTACTTTCCCAGCACTTCTCTCTATCTCAGATATGGCATAGGCCAGAGATGATTGCATTCGAACTCCTAAAATATCTAGCTTTAAAAGCCCAATAGCTTCCACATCATCTTTATCCCACTGCACCATCGGATAATTACTAGCATTTATCTCAATTGGGGCTCTCTGATATAGCTCAGCGCTAGAGATCACTACTGCGCAGGGATGCATTGCAACATTTCTAGGTAGGCCATCTAAGCGCTCTGCAAGACCTACTGCCATCTTCCAGATTGGGCTAGTTATATTTAAATTAGCAAGTTCAGGAAGATTAATTAGCGCCTGTGAAATATTGCGAGCTCTAATATGAGGAAGTGATTTAGCAACTAGATCTATCTCCATGGGGGCAATTGAGAGAGCTGCGCCCACATCTCTTATGGCATGGCGAGCTCTATAGGTATCAAACATTGCAACTGTTGCAGATCTCATCGGGTAATTAGCAAATACCTGATCATAAATTTCTAACCTTCTAGCAGATTCCACATCGATATCAATATCAGGCAAAGCCCTTCGAAGTGGAGAGCAGAATCGCTCCATTAATAAACCTAGTGAGAGCGGTTCAACTCCAGAAATTCCCAAGAGATGACAGATTAGCGATCCAGCCCCGCTTCCTCTTGCCGCTACTCTAATTCCAGAGGCTCGCGCGCGATCTGTAATATCAGCAACAGTTAGAAAATATGATTCAAAACCTAGACTCTTAATAATCTCTAACTCTTTTTCTAACCTTTGGCTGACCTTGCTATTGCTCTGGCCATAGCGCCAATTAATACCTGCAATTGAGCGCTGCCTTAGTTGAGCAGTTAGCTCATCTTGTCCTTTAGCCCCTAAAAGCTCAGGCTCTGGAAGATGGATAGATCCAAGACCAATATCTTGGCTAGGTGATAGCTCTGCCTGCTTAGCAAGATCCTGAGTAGTACTTAGTAATTTACGACTATTTCTCTGGCCCGAGGCGCGAGTAATTATCTCTGCTAAATGATGCATCTCTTGGGAGCTTTTAAGAAAGGCCTCGCTATTTTCGCGCTCTACAACATTTTTATGAAGTGGCAATAACCTTCGACTTGCATCGAGAATATCTGCTATTGGCGCATCCTGCCTTAAGCGCATTCTGGCAGCATTACTAAGTATCGCTGGAAGATCATTATCTTCAGCAAAACCAAGCATCCTTGAAGCATGGGTAGTCGATCTTGCTCCATCTCCATAAATTAGATGAGAGACAATTTCAATTACTTGGCTTTGAAATAGTTCACGGCTATCGTTATATAGCGATAGAGCTTTCTCATATTGACGATTGGTAATGGCTCTAGCAATTAAAGAGTCCGGGCCTTGTAGTGATATCAGGTTACTGGTGTAATTAGAGTGTTGCTTTAGAAAGTCTAAATCACACTCGCCATAGCTTTTAAGTTCGCTAACTACCCTTACTAAAGATCTCCAGCCTTTACCTGGGGTGGCAAGTAGCGTTATGCGACTCTGATTCTTGCAAGTGATATCAACTCCAATAATTGGAGTAACTCCATTTTCAACACAGCTCTGAGTAAATCGAATTGCGCCATATAAGCCATCACGATCAGTTAGTGCAAGTGAGCTCATGCCAAAGTCGCGAGCCTTCTCAACTAAGAGATGAGGAAGAGTGGTTCCATATTTAAATGAAAATCCACTAGCAAGATGAAGGTGAGTAAAACTCATGCTGGTCTTGAGGTGGGGCGAATCTGCCAAAGACCAGGAGCGTTACTAGCCCCTTCTGGAATTACTTCAATGCGTTCTATTTCAAAAGTTTTCATCACTCCAATAGGAGCTGCCTCTACGCGCCATAAAATCCGTCCACCATCATCTGGGCGAAATAAGCCATCGCTAGCTCTATTCCACCAACCACCAGATTCACGCCAAGAGCTAAGAAGGGCGTAAATTCGATAGCGCTGACCTTTATAGGTGAACTCAATTGGCTCACCGCCGGATAGGTAGATCTCCGGTCTCTGATTCTCTGATTTTTCGAACATTTGTTCGAATACTATACCTACCCCCTGACCCCCTCAAATCCCTTCCTGATACGCCCCTAAGCAGTAACCAAAAGTTAGGGCCTTGTTAACCAACTTCAGCCAGTCTGCCCCTAAACAAATAGATAATCTTCTTCCAATTCTCGGGGCCTTCCCATCCCGAAATGCCAAATAATGCAAAACTCGACTAAGCCTCATGGAGGAAACTTTGAAACTCAAGAAAATAGTTGTGGCGCTAGCAGCAACCTCGCTAATTGCTCAGATGTCACTTGCCAATGCCAGTTTTTATTCAGATCCTGGATCTGCCGTCACTCTAACCATCCTGCATAACAACGATGGCGAATCTGCTCTCTTGCCCGATCAGTCATTTAAAACAGCGCAGGGAACACTTATTTATGGCAGCGCTGCAGCCTTTTCATCGGTTATGAAGCGTGAGGTCAAAGCAGCTAAATCTGCAAGAAACGCCCTGCTCTCTGTTTATGCTGGTGACTCATTCCTTGCTAGCAAGAACTTGATTTGTTCTGAGCCTGCTAACAATGCCTCCACGGCAACTGTTTATGATGGCGTTGCGCAATCTCTGATGCCATATGACGTTCATGTCCTAGGCAATCACGAATTTGATTATGGAACTGGATTTCTAAAACGCTATATCGAATCCTTCTCAAGCAAGAATCGCTATCCATTCATTTCAGGAAACATGGATTTCACAGCTAATGCTGACCTATCTTCTATGGTAAGCAAGAAAGAGCCGATTCTTCGCGGAATTATGATTGGCAAAAAACTTGGTCAATCTTATGTCCATAAGGATTACACCACTGGAGCAGTCTTTGGTGTGGTAAGCGCCATTACTCCCACTCTTAGAACAATCTCCTCACCTGGAACTTCTAAGCTAACAACTTCAGATATCGCCACAACTGCAGCCTTGGTAAATAAGCAAGCGGCAGAACTTCAGGCAAAGGGTGTTAATAAAATCATTTTGGTCAGCCACTTACAGGGCGTTGCCTATGACAAGCAGCTAATTGCGCTTCTAAAGAACGTTGATGTCGCTATCGCTGGAGGCGGCGATGACCTATTAACAAACCCAGATGTAGCTGAATCAATCCAATTAATTCCTGGTGAGGGAAAGCCAGTCGGCAAATATCCTGAGATGGTTAAGGATGCCGATGGAGTGGATGTTCCCCTCATCACAGCTAAAGGAAATTACGGCTATCTAGGTCGCTTTGATGTCACATTTGATGCCAAAGGCAAAGTTAGTTCCTATAACAAAACAACTTCTTATCCAAGACGAGTTATTCCTTCATCCTCTGTCTCAAAGGCTCTAGGTGTAAGCGATGCAGTAACTCCTGATGCCAGGATTGTAAGCGCTGTTGAAGTGCCATTAAATGCCTGCTTGACTGGATTTGCCAAACCAATTGCTTCGAGTCAGATTGTCTTTGCTACAGATCGCGGTAGCGCTACTGTTCTTGGAGTAAGAACTGCTGAGACAAATGGTGGAAACTTAGTTGCTGATTCATTTATACATGCCTATAACACCAGAGCAGCTGGAGCAAGCCTTCCGGCAGCAGGAAGTGCAAACCCGGTAGTAGCTCTGCAAAACGGTGGAGGTATCAGACAAAATGGTGGAGTAACTCTGCCAACAAGTGGAGCTGTGGGGGCAATTAGCCGAGGCAACACTTTTGATCTTCTACCCTTTGATAATCGACTAGTTGCGATTACAAGTGTTAGCGCTGCAAACATCAAGGAGATTCTTGAGAGATCCTGCTCTGTTGGTACATCTGGTGGCGGACAATTCCTACAAGTGGCCGGAATGAAGGTAACCTGCTCAAGAGCTGGAACTGCGATAGTAGTTTCAAATCCAACCGGTGATTCTTATGCTGGAAGTGTAACTACTGCCGGAGCTAGAGTAAAAGATGTCACTCTTCTGGATGGTCGCGCACTAGTTAAGGATGGAGCAGTAGTAGCAAATGCTCCAGCTGTAACGGTTGTGACAAATAACTTCACAGCAGAAGGTGGAGATAACTATCCAACCTTAGCCAAGCTTGTGAAGGTTGGATTTGGTGTCTCCTACGAACAAGCGCTCTATGACTATCTCTTAAGTTTCCCAAAGAATGCTGCGGGGCTTCCAGAGATACCATCAAGTGATGTTCGCTATAGCAAGACAACTGGGGATGGTCGCTTCACCTGGCTACCCTAAAGAAGTAATTTGATGGAAATCCCCGCTAAATCTCGGTGGCAACACGGCCGATGCATTAGCGGGGATTTTCGTATCAACCGCCTTAGACTAGAAAAGTTGGTTTCCAAATAATTAAGGAGTTCTAATGGATATTGTTTTAATCATCGGAAGAGTTTTATTCTCGCTTATATTTGTAGCATCAGGAGTAGCTCACTTAACAAAGCTTGAAGCAATGACGGGATATGCGCAATATAAGAAAGTTCCAGCAGCTAAGTTATCTGTAATTGCCACCGGGCTAATGTTGATCATTGGTGGTCTCTATGTAGCTCTAGGTATCTATGCTGATTTAGGTGCGCTACTACTCGCTATTTTCCTCCTGCTTTCAGCATTTAAAATGCATGACTTCTGGACGATCAGCGATGAGCAGGCTAAGCAGGCTGAGATGACTAGCTTCATGAAGAATCTTGCACTTGCTGGAGCTTCTCTGATTATCTTCGTATTGGTTGGAAGTGGCGGCGAATTTGGCCCAACAATCACAGAGGGAATCTTTAACCTCTAGTTGAACATCAGTTGAATTCTGAAGCGAAACCCCCCGCTATTAGGTATCACTAGCGGGGGGTTTTCTATTGTCTTAGATAGCCTCTTCCCATGGAGATAGTTCTTGCAATTCTTACAGGTATCGCAATTGGAGCGATTTTAGGATACGTCGGAGCTGGTGGATCGATGTTGGCAGTTCCGGCCTTCATCTACATCTTTGGATTTAATCCAGTTCAAGCAACAACAGCTGCTCTCATCGTTGTCTTTATTGGCGCAGCTTCTGGAGCGCTACCAAAACTTAGAAAAAACGAGATACTCATTAAAGAGGCCCTCGTTATTTGGGCCATAGGACTTAGCACTAACTTCACCGGAGCATATTTCCTGCCACAAATTCCAGAGCGGACAATTCTTACTGGCTTTGCTTTAGTTCTTGTTGTAGCTGGAACTTCCATGCTGATCCCAGCTCCTAAGGAATCTAGTGAGCGCAAAGTTTCGCCTCTTGCTCTTATCGCTATCTCACTAGTTATTGGAGCAATTACTGGGCTATTTGGCATTGGCGGTGGTTTCTTAGCTATTCCAATCTTGATTCTCTTCTATAACGTTGCTCCTGCTAAAGCTGCTGGTACCTCACTATTTATAATCGCCATTAATACCTTAACTGGATTCTTTGCTCATTATCGCCATTGGGATGAGGTCAATTGGTCGATTCCTTTAGTTGTTGCACTTATGGCCCTTGTCATCTCGCGCCTTGCCTCAAGGCATAGCTCTAATATCTCTCCAGCTACTCTTAAGAAGGCCTTTGCGCTCTTCGTCTTTGCAATCGCAACATTTACCCTAGTTGATACTTGGCTAATCTCATGATTGGCTCAAAAGCACTTGCAGAGTTCTTTGGCACTGCAACTCTCCTTCTTGCGGTCGTTGGATCATCTTTTATGGCCGAGCGATTAACGCAAGATAGCGCTCTTGCGCTTTTTATTAATGCAACTGTGACAGCAGCGGTCCTGGCCTTAATTATTCGAAGCGCAGTTAATCTAAGCGGGGCTCACTTTAATCCCGTGGTGACGCTAACTGCTCTCTTGCTAGGAAGAATTAAAGCTCTTGAGGCGCTGGTCTATTTGATTGCTCAAGTTTTAGGTGCAATCTTTGGGGTAATCCTTGCAAATCTTATGTTTGACGAAGTGGCATTTAGTAGTAGTTCGATTCAAAGAGGTGGGGCAGCTCAATTACTTGGTGAAGTAATTGCCACAACTGGCCTAGTCTTTATCGCTTTTAGCGCAAGGAAGAAGCATGTTTGGAAATTAATTCCACTCTGGATATTTGGCGCATATTTCTTCACCGTCTCTACATCCTTTGCTAACCCTGCAGTGACTTTAGCTCGATTCTTTACTGATGCCCCTGCTGGAATTGCAGGCTCCTCGCTCCCCGGATTTATTGCAGCGCAATTACTAGGTGCCCTTTTAGTTCTAGCTGTATTAAGAAATAGAGAGAGAATTTCTCGGTGAGTATTAAGAGAGCATCAGTTCTCTTTGTCTGTGTTCATAATGCAGGGCGCTCTCAGATGGCCTCAGGCTATCTCCAGCACTTTGCTGGTGATTGGGTTGAGGTAAGAAGCGCAGGTTCTGCTCCGGCAGATTCAATCAATCCTGCTGTGGTTCTTGCAATGAAAGAGGAAGGTATCGATCTAAGCGCGCAGAGACCAAAGATTCTTACCGATGAAGCTGTTGAGGCCTCAGATGTTGTTATCACAATGGGATGCGGAGATGTATGTCCCCTCTATCCAGGAACTCGCTATCTAGATTGGAATTTAGATGATCCTGCCGGGCAAGGCATTGATGCAATCCGCCCGATTCGCGATCAGATCAAGTCGCTAGTTAAGGAATTGATAAGCACTCTCTAGAATCCAACTATGGATTCGATACTGGAAAAAGCTGCAGTTAAGCGAGCTCAAGCAGCCCTTGATATGCATGGTATTTCAGGGAAGATAAAAATTCTTGCCGATAGCGCAAGAACAGCAGCTGAGGCAGCGGCAGGATTAGGTATTGAAGTTGGACAGATCGCCTCATCACTAGTATTTAAGTTGCCAGATCAGAGATCACTTCTAGTAATTACATCAGGACGCCATCGAGTTGATAC
>CAKZXY010000002.1 GCA_937883945.1 uncultured Clavibacter sp.
CGCTATTAGCAGTAGTTATCGAAGAAATTAGTATGAAAATTGCCAGAAGAGTTATTCGCATCCTGCAGATGATGCCTCTTTAATCTCTTTAAGAAATAGCAAAACTTAAGGCTTTGGGGATATCACTGCCCTGTGGAGTTATATTGGCTAGCAAGTCTTTTAAGAGATTCTCTAATCACAGCCCCATCGCTACTTCTCCATAGCGGCGGCATAGAGTTTAAAAGCACTGATCCATAACGTTTATTAACAATTCTTGAATCAAGGATTGCCACCACCCCGCGATCATCAATAGATCGAATCAATCTTCCCGTTCCTTGAGCAAGAAGTAGTGCAGCCCTTGGCAGAGAGACTTGCATAAAACCAGAGCCGCCAGATGCATCTATCTGGGCAGCTCTTGCCGACATCACTGGATCATCAGGTCTTGGAAAAGGTATTCGATCAATTGCTACCAAAATACATGATGGCCCCGGCACATCAACCCCCTGCCAGAGGCTCATAGTTCCAAGCAATATTGAAGTTGGATCTTGCGCAAATTTTTCAACCAATACTCCAACGCTATCGCCCCGCCTCTGGGTAATAATCTTTATTGGAAGCTCTGCCAACACTCGTCTTAGATGTTCATCGGCCATCTCAACTCCACGCCATGATGAAAATAGCGCCAGTGTTCTTCCCCCTGCAGCATCAATTAGCTCACCTAACTCAACAAGAGCTTGGGCGCTTGGCCCATCTCTTGTTGGCTCAGGAAGATCTCTTGGAAGATAGAGCGCTCCTTGGCTGGCAAAATCAAAAGGCGAGCCAACATCAAGTGATACTAAATTCTCAGGATCAATATCTCCCCCGCTATCACTACTTTCATCTTGGCTAGCCTCTAGCGGATCAATTCCAAAACTCTTAGCAATTGCAGCAAAACTATTTCCCACACTCAAAGTTGCGCTAGTTGCGATAACTGGAGTTTTAGTAAATAAATTCTCACGCAATAGATGAGAGACTTCTAGTGGAGCGAGATATAGCGTGGCAAATGTTGGCTCAAACCAGAGAACTTGATTGCTACCTATCTTTAACATCTTGGATGCAGTTACTTTAATTTCATTTACCGCCCCCTTTACCCGAGCCCGCTCAGCTAAAGCATCTGGATCAACAATTAAACTATCGGCATTAATTAGCGCAATAGCGCTCTCTGCTCCCTCTTTTATCTTTCTTACCCAAGGAGCTAGAAGAAGTGGTAGTTCTTGAAGCTTTCTCTCATCGCTACTTTTAATTCGAAACTCCTGGCCATACTCATCAAGTGCTCTGCTAAATCCCTCGCAAGCCTTACCTAGCGCTTCAGCAGCTTTTCCTGGAAGGTGTTTGCGCAGCATATTTGCTGCTCTACTAGCTCTTGCTGCCGTTAGCTCCTCTGTTACTGCTTGAGTAGTGCGATCCATAAACTCATGAGCCTCATCTAAAATCACTGCATCTCGCTCTGGCAATATTGGATGAGAGTCAACGATTTCAATTGCAAGTAAGGTGTGATTGGTAACGACAATATCTGCGCTCTGTGCTTTTGCTTTAGCCTTCACTGCAAAACATTGCGCTCCAAAGCGACATTCATCTGCCCCCACACACTCTCTTCCAGATGTTGAATTAGCTAGCCAGACCCTTCTATCAACCTCAGGTGCATCGTCTCGATCTCCCGAGATTCCATCTCTACTCGCCCACTGGCGAAGGCGACGAGCATCTGATTCAAGAGATGAAATCTCAACTAATACCTGGCTATCAACGCCAGAGTCATCAGCATTCATCTTTTGGAGGCAGAGATAATTTCCAACCCCTTTATAAACAGCAAAGGAGATACTTCTTCCTAATTCTTTCTCTAAAGCCTTTTGAACCTTAGGAAGATCTCGCTCAATTAATTGTCGCTGCAGCGCAAGAGTTGCTGTTGCAACAAGTACTCGTTTGCCATGAACCAGTGCTGGCACTAAATAAGCCAGTGATTTTCCAGTCCCAGTTCCTGATTGAACTAGGAGGTGATGGCGATCTTCAAGGGCATTTGCAACTGCCTCTGCCATTGCAATCTGGCCAGCTCTCTGGCTTCCCCCAATTGCTTCAACTGCTGCTGCTAGCGCCTTTCTAACCGACTCTGCGCTCATAGTGGCAACCTTATTCTGATTTGATTTGCAATGATTAGAAATTGCTTACTTAAACTCTAAATAAATAGCGTTAAATGATTTAACCCCCCAAAGTTTCTTTGGGGGGTTAAGGATCAAGGAGCGACAATCTCTCCTGTAATTACTTTTCTAGCTACATCCTGAGGTATTTCCGCAACCTTCACAGACATAGCAAGCACCTGAGGCTCTCATCTTTACTCCACAGGTAACACAGAGTGGAGCATCTGATTTAACGCCAGCGATTTTCTCCAGTAGCTCTGTTGAAGAACCAATCTGGTGGAGCGAAGTATCAGCCTTTGCAGGCTTTGCAGCTGGCGCGCTGGCCTTCTTCTCTTCAACTACCTCTGGCTTTGCCTCAACAATTTGAGCATATTCACCGGTTTCAAGGGCTGCTGCTCGCTCTGCTGCGGTATAGATTCCAAATGCTGCGCGCTCTTCATATGGCAAGTAATCAAGTGCCAGGCGGCGGAAGATGTAATCCATCATTGATTGGGCCATACGAATATCTGGATCATCAGTTACTCCGGATGGCTCAAAACGTGAGTTTGTGAACTTAGAGACATAGGTCTCTAGTGGCACTCCATATTGCAGACCGATTGATACTGCAATTGAGAAGACATCCATAACGCCTGCAAGAGTTGAACCTTGCTTTCCAAGTTTTAAGAAGATCTCACCTAGCTGGCCATCTTCATATGTTCCAGCATTCATATAACCCTCTGCCCCGCCAACTGAGAACGATGTAGTTCTTGAAGGACGTGACTTTGGTAGGCGCTTACGAGTTGCAGGAGCAGGAGCTGCGCTTACCTGATCATCTTTGCCATTGTTCTTTGACTTTGCATCAGAGAGTGGCTGACCAACTTTGCAACTATCGCGATAAACGGCAAGAGCCTTAAGCCCTAACTTCCATCCTTCGTAATAAACCTCTTCGACATCTTCAACGCTTGCATCAGCAGGAAGATTTACCGTCTTTGAGATAGCACCTGAGAGGAATGGTTGGCATGCAGCCATCATTCTTACATGGCCCATTGGAGCAATAGATCTTGTTCCAAGCGCGCAATCAAAGACATCGTAATGCTCAGCCTTTAGCCCTGGGGCATCAACTACATGGCCATTAGTTGAAATGTATTCAATAATTGCTTCAACAGTCTCATCGGTATATCCCAGCTTCTTTAGAGCTTGCGGGACAGTTTGGTTAACGATCTGGAGTGATCCTCCACCAACCATCTTCTTAAACTTAACAAGTGAGAAATCAGGCTCAATACCAGTGGTATCGCAATCCATCATTAAGCCGATAGTTCCAGTAGGTGCAAGAACGGATGCTTGAGCATTTCTCCAGCCATTCTTCTCACCAAGTGCAATACAGCTATCCCATTGCTTATTAGCCTCAGCCAATACATCTCTATCAAGAGTTGAAACTGATTTGGCAGAGAGTGATGCCGCCTGGTGCTTCTTCATTACTCGAGTATGAGGAGCTGCATTTCTGGCATATCCCTCATATGGGCCAACAATTCCAGCCATCTCAGCAGATCTACGATATGAAGTTCCAGTCATAAGTGAGGTAATTGCTCCAGCCAGGGCTCTTCCGCCCTCTGAATCATAAGCAAGTCCTGATGCCATAAGAAGAGCGCCAAGGTTTGCATAACCAATTCCTAGTTGGCGATAGGCCCTTGTTGTTACGCCAATTGCCTCTGTT
>CAKZXY010000003.1 GCA_937883945.1 uncultured Clavibacter sp.
ATACTGGAGCTTGAATCATCTTGGCAATATCAGTGCAGTACCTAGAGGTGCGGGCAGAATCTGGTGAGGTAGTAAAGCCCACCTGATTGTTAATCACTACATGGATAGTTCCTCCGGTGCGATAGCCACGAAGCTGTGACATATTTAGCGTCTCTGAAACCACGCCCTGTCCAGCAAATGCTGCATCGCCATGAATCAATACTGGAAGAACGGTGTAGATATCTCTTACATTCTTCTTATCTTGTTTTGCTCGCACAATTCCTTCTAGAACTGGGTTTACTGCCTCTAGATGCGAAGGATTAGCAGCAAGATATAGCTTGGTTTGATCGCCAGATTCTGTCGTGAAATCTCCATAGGTTCCAAGGTGATACTTCACATCTCCTGAGCCCTGAACTTCATTTTCTTGGTAGTGGCCTTCAAATTCTTGGAAGATCTGTCCATAATTCTTTCCTGCTACATTAGCTAGAACATTTAACCTTCCGCGGTGTGGCATTCCAATGCAGACTTCATCTAATTTTGCTTTAGCTGCATATCTAGCAATTGCATCAAGAATTGGAATAACTGATTCGCCGCCTTCTAGTGAGAAGCGCTTTTGGCCCACAAACTTTGTATGAAGAAATGTTTCAAAAGCCTCTGCCGAATTTAATTTGCGCAGAATTCTTAACTGCTCCTCCCTTGGAAAGAAAGGGGAGCCAACTTCGACTTGGCTCTGAATCCACTTTCGCTCCTCTGGTGAGTCGATATACATATACTCAATGCCAATTGATCTGCAGTAAGAGTCGCGCAAGATTCCTAGAACATTTCGCATTTTTGCAGAGGGACGACCGCTAAAGCCGCCTGTGGCAATCTCCCTATCAAGATCCCAGAGTGTTAACCCATGGGTAATCACATCAAGATCTGGATGGCTACGTTGTTTGTATTCCAGTGGATCTGTATCGGCCATTAAGTGGCCGCTAGTGCGATAAGCCTGAATCAACTGCTGCAAGCGAGCTGCCTTATTTAACTGCTCTTTGCCCTCTGGAATATCGTTATGCCAAGTAATTGGAACGTAGGGGATTCGAAGTGCGGCAAAGATCTCTTCATAGAAACTATCTGCCCCGAGCAGAATCTCATGAATTTTCTTTAGGAAGTCGCCAGATTGCGCTCCTTGGATAATGCGATGGTCATAGGTTGAGGTCAGAGTAATTACCTTAGAGATTGCAAGGTTTGCAATAGTTTCCTCACTTGCCCCTTGAAACTCTGCTGGATAATCCATCGCTCCAACGCCGAGAATTAGGCCCTGTCCACTTACTAACCTTGGCACAGAGTGAACTGTTCCTAGCGTGCCGGGATTAGTTAGCGAGACAGTAGTGCCACTGAAATCTTCCACACTTAGCGCTCCGGAGCGGGCTTTCTTTACTAGCGCTTCATAAGCGCTCCAAAAGTTTCCAAAGTCAAGCCCTTCACATCCCTTAATTGATGGCACAAGTAATTGGCGAGAACCATCTTCCTTAGTTAAATCAATTGCAATTCCAAGATTAATGTGATCGGGATATCCAATTGCTGGTTTTCCATCAAGCTCAGTAAAGAAGGTATTCATCTCTGGATTTTCGCGCAGCGCTTTAATCATGGCATATCCAATTAAGTGGGTGAAGGAAACCTTTCCACCTCTGGCTCGCTTCAAGTGATTATTAATTACTGTGCGATTATCAATCATTAATTTTGCAGGGATTGCTCTAACACTTGTTGCAGTTGGAACTGTCAGTGAAGCCTCCATACTTGCAACAACGCGAGCAGAGACTCCTCTAAGCGCTTCAACTCTTGCAGCTGTGGGCGCTGCAACTTGTGGAGTAGATTTCTTAACTACCTCTGCGGGAGTTGGAATTGGAGCAGGATTTGCTCTAACTACTTCTTGAATGGGGGTTGCAGGATTTGTAATCTCTGGCGAAGGAGTTTCTCTGACTTGTTGACGTTTTGGAATTGGCGGGGTGGCTGCTTTTGCCTCTGGGCTTGCTGCACCATTTGTTGCTGGCTTATATCCAGAGAAGAACTCTTGCCAATTGGCTTCAACTGAATTTGGATCGGCTAGGTAGCGCTCATACATCTCATCGACGAGCCATTCGTTAGAGCCGAATGAACCGCCAAATTTATTCTCAGGAGTCATGCCTGCCACAGAAAGTAAGCCTATCTGCGATGCGCACTGCCTTCCTACCTCCCAGTGGCGTTATTGGCCACACTTTGGCGATGCAAAAAGCTCTCCTCTAGGGCAGGCTTAAGAAATGGCTTTGGCATTTGTTACTGGGGCAAGCAGGGGGCTGGGCTATGAGGTGGCCAAGGCTCTAAAAGCTCGAGGCGATGAAGTAATAGGTATAAGTAGAGATAGCCAGGGGGCCGAGGCGGCATCTAGCGAGCTTGGAATTGCCTTTGAGTTAATGGATTGCCAGCAGATTCCTCAAGTTAGAAGCGTCAGCGAAGAACTTCTAACCAAGTATGGAACTCCAGAGATTTTGGTTTTAGCCCATGGGGTAATGAGTGAGAAGATGGCAAAGACGCTTCGGAGCAATGATCAAGAGTGGGCAAGAGTTTTAGATATCAATCTCAACTCTGTCTTTACATTAGTAAATTCCATAGCAGGGCCAATGGCTGAGGCAAGAAATGGGCGAGTAATTATCTTCTCTGCCTGTCTTGGAAGAATGAGTGGCCCTGGAAATGCAGGAGGTCTTGCTCCTTATCGCATCTCAAAGGCTGGCGTAAATGCTCTGGTGAGAAATCTGGCTCATGAGACTAGCCACGGAGCTAGAGGATTTTTAGTTGATGCAATATGTCCCAACCATAGTAGAACTGATATGGGTGGAGCAGATGCGCCAAGGAGCGCTGCCGAGGGAGCAGCAACTGCAATCTGGCTAGCGACTAGAACATTTAATCCTGGAGATAAGACTGGGCTACTTTGGGAAGATCAAGAGGTAGTGCCTTGGTGAGGAATTGCAGATAGCGCAGCAAGTAAAGTAATTAGCGCAAAGCTTCCAAGGCCAATTCCAAGTAAGTCTCGCTCGCCATCGATCATGTAGTAAGCAACACCGAGAGCAATTAAATTAGCAAGAACAGCTGGAGCTCGTCCATAACTTTTCTTGTCTTTAAACCCTTTGGCAGCGATTAGTAATCCAGCACCGCCCGCAATCAGT
>CAKZXY010000004.1 GCA_937883945.1 uncultured Clavibacter sp.
GAAGGTCCCACCGAATGGGCGAGCTAGCCCATACAGAGCTATGCCATTTAATATTGAACCCATCGCATGTTCACGGATTCCAAAGTGAATGATTCGACCATAAGGCGAAGCCCCCTTCATCTTGGAAGAAGATGGCAAGAATGAACCACCACCATCAATTGTGGTGTTATTACTCTCAGCAAGATCGGCAGATCCACCAAATAACTCTGGCATTTTTATAGCCAGGGCATTGATTACATCGCCAGATGCTTTTCTAGTTGAAACCTCTTTATCACTTGCAAATATGGGAAGATCATCACTCCAATTACTTGGCAGATCTCGCTTCATTAATCGCTCAAGTAGCGCTGCTCGCTCAGGGTTGGTGCTCTGCCATTTGGAAAAGTCTGCCTGCCAATTACTCTTTAACTTAGCGCTTCGCTCCTGAACTCTTCTTACATGCTTCTCAACTTCTTCTGGGAAGTAGAAATCTTGCGCAGGAAGATCTAGTTCAATCTTTGTTGCCGCTACTTCATCTGCGCCAAGTGCAGAGCCATGGGATTTAGCAGTATTACGGGCCTTAGGGGCAGGCCAAGCAATCACAGTTCTTAGACGTATCAGGGTTGGTTTATCGGTAATTAAAAGCACTTCGCCCATAGCTGCTTCAATTGCTACTCGATCAACATCTCCATCTGCCTTTGCGCTAACTTCAATGACGTGCCAGCCATAGGAGCGATAACGCATAGAGACATCTTCAGTAAAGGCATAATGGGTATCACCCTCAATTGAGATGCGATTGTCATCATAAATAACTTTTAGATTTCCTAGCTCCTGCACTCCAGCAAGAGATGATGCTTCAGCGCTTACTCCTTCTTGCAGATCTCCATCGCTGCAGATCACCCAGATGTTATGGTCAAAGACGCTCTCACCTTTTGTTGCATCAGGATCTAATAGCCCTCGCTCATATCTTGCAGCCATTGCCATTCCAACAGCGTTAGCAACTCCTTGACCAAGAGGGCCTGTAGTTGTTTCAACTCCCAAGGTGTGGCCATATTCAGGATGTCCTGGAGTAAGTGAGCCCCAAGTTCTAAATGACTTTAAGTCATCAAGAGTTAATCCATATCCGGAGAAGAGCAATTGAATATATAGAGTTAGCGAGGAGTGGCCACAAGAGAGAATGAATCTATCTCTGCCAATCCAATTGGGATCTTTTGGGTCATGGCGTAAGAAGCGCTGGAATAGGGCATAGGCAACCGGAGCCAGAGACATTGCAGTTCCAGGGTGGCCATTGCCTACTTTTTGAACTGCATCCATAGCAATACCCCTGGCAATTGCTACTGCCTTATCATCCAAATCTATCCAAGGCGCTATCTCTGGTTGCATTACAAGCCTTTCCGGGCGATGAGATTAGCGCCGAGATTACTAGAGATAAATAAGTTCCAAGCGGATAACCACACCGCGATAGATCCGATGATGTGAGCTGCAACCAGGGCCTCAGGCAACTTGGTGAAATATTGGATATATCCAATGCCTCCTTGGGCAAGGGCTATGATAAAAAATATCTGTATCCGCCCAGATAAGACCTGGCGCGCAACTCCTGAGAGACCAAGGCGAATTGCGATTAATAAAGCGATGCTTACTCCAAACAGAGCTATGACCAAATCTGCGTGGAGCCAAGCCATAGTCCGCGAGTCAAGATTAAATCGCTCAGCTGCGCTATCACCCGCATGAGGACCACTACCAGTAACAATGGTTCCTGCAAATATTACTAAAGCTGTCAGCAGTAGATGAAGCCAGATAAGTTTTGAGACTAGTGGAATTAGAGTAATTTCAATTGGGGATTTGCCATGAGCTCTCTGTCGCAGGGAGAGAGCCCCTGCGATAAGAATTATTGAGAGCAGGAAGTGAGCTGCAACAGTTGCTGGATTTAGAGCAGTTAAAACTGTTACTCCACCAAGTACTCCTTGAGCCAAAATTCCAACTATCTGAAGCGCACCTAATTTTCTTAACTCACCTCTTCCACTCTTTAAAATAGTAAACATCAGAGCAAGAGCATTAATTAGAAGAATGAATGTAAGGAGTCGATTTCCAAATTCAATCCAGGCATGTAGCGGAGCCTCTGGTTGATCAGAAGTTGGGGTATATGAGCCAGGTGTGCACTCAGGCCATGTTGAGCAGCCAAGACCAGAGCCGGTAATACGTACTAGAGCTCCAGTAAAGACAATTGCCGATTGAGTAAAGACCATAAAAGTGGAGAGTTTTAGGAGAGCTCTATCGGCAGTTGGGGCCATAGCCCAACCCTAGAGCGAGAAGGGGGGCTTTGAAGTGGCGTTTGGCCATGAATTACGCAACACTTGCGTTGTGAAATCCACCCTAGCCCCATCTGAGGACCTAAGAACTAAAGACCAGGTTGCCCGAGCCATTTTAGAAAGCGGCCCATCAACAGCGGTTGCCTTAGCAGCCTTGCTTGGACTAACCCCAGCTGGTATTCGCCGCCATTTAGATTCTCTAGTGGGCGAAGGAATTCTAGAAGAGCGGGAGCCTCATATTAGAAGTGCAGGCCTTAGAGGTCGCCCTTCGAAGGTATTTGTAATGAGCGATAAAGGGCGAGAGAGATTTGAGCATTCATATGATGATCTTGCAGTCTCTGCACTTAAATATATGGCAGCTAGCGCAGGAGCTCATTTAGTTGATGGCTTTGCAAAACATCGCGCTGATGAAATTATTCGTCGATCAAAGAAAACTGTAAGCGGTTCAAAGAACCCTGTTGATGGTTTAGTAAAATTCTTAAACGATGAGGGATATGCAGCAAATGTTCACCCCAAAGCAATTGGACTTGAGCTCTGCCAACATCACTGCCCGATAGCCCATGTTGCTGCGGAATACCCTCAGCTATGTGAGGAAGAGACAGCAGCATTTTCAAAGATATTAGGAACCCATGTTCAGCGACTTGCAACAATTGCCCATGGCGATGGAGTCTGCACAACTTTCATTCCCCAATTAGGAAGTAAGAGCAAGAAAATCGAGAAAACCCAAACCAGCAATAGAAAGCAGAGTAAACGATGAGCCAAATCGCCCACCCAGAGTTAGAGGGAATCGGAAACTACGAGTTCGGTTGGTCGGATAAGAATGATGCCGGCGCCAATAGCAAACGTGGTTTAAACGAAGAGGTAGTAAGAGATATCTCATCAAAGAAGAATGAACCTGCTTGGATGCTTGAGCTACGCCTTAAAGGCTTAGCGCTCTTTGATAAGAAGCCAATGCCAAGTTGGGGATCAGATTTAAGTGGAATCTTCTTTGACACAATTAAATACTTTGTTAGATCAACTGAGAAGCAAGCTACCTCTTGGGAAGATCTGCCAGATGACATTAAGAACACTTATGATCGATTGGGTATCCCAGAGGCAGAAAAGAAAAGATTAGTTTCTGGAGTTGCCGCTCAATATGAATCTGAGGTGGTTTACCACTCAATTCGTGAAGATTTAGAAAAGCAAGGAGTGTTATTCCTTGACACTGATACGGCACTTAAAACTCATCCAGAAATGTTTCAAGAGTATTTTGGAACAGTTATTCCGGTTGGAGATAATAAATTTGCCGCACTAAACACTGCTGTTTGGTCTGGTGGTTCATTTGTCTATGTTCCAAAGGGCGTTCAT
>CAKZXY010000005.1 GCA_937883945.1 uncultured Clavibacter sp.
CCCATCGATAACTCCTCATGTTGTGTGTGTGAACGTAATCACCTTTTTTGATTGCTTTGGATGCAATCCCTACTTTAATTCCATATTTAACTATCGCCTCTCCCTCTGCATGATCGCGAAGTGCGAACTTATGCCCTAAGGGAATTGGCTCATTTAATACTGCAGTATGTGCAGTCTGCTCCTTCACTGATAGCCCTTGCAGTGTGCCAGGTTGCAAATCATCATTTGCAACAGCAACTGAGTCGCCATCATGGTGGAGGAGAAAATCAGGCACTTTGGCCATCATTACTTCCTTTCCATATCTCGATTACCCGTTATCCCCATCAGATCTTTGCCTTCGCCATAAAGGCATCCAGCTCATTCTTTCTAGGAATTCCACTCTGTCCATCTAGCCCTCTACATGAGAGTCCTGCAACTACATTGGCAATTTCAACAGATTCTTTAATTGGCTCTCCCCAGATCTGAGCTGCAAGAAGAGCGCCATGAAATACATCTCCCGCTCCCAGCGTGCTTAGAATCTCAAGATCTAAAGCTTTAACAACTCCAGAATTAATCCCATCTGAATAGATACTCCCCTTTTCCCCTTGAGAAATAACCACAAGATTTTTATCTTGCTTAGCTGTGGTGACATCGCTTGTTATATTTTCTGATGGAACGTAGAGATCGTAATCTGCTGAACTTAGCCCAGGGCTTTGATAGCCAATATCGATAGAAATCTTTGCTCCGCCCCCGCGCTTTATCCCCCAATCCTTTAAAGCCTGCATGCCCACTTGATCTACATGAATCCATTGGTAATCGCTGATATTGGCTGGTTTTTGAGGCAGTTTGTTATGAGGCTGCACCATAATGGCCCGGCTCTGCTCGCTCTTCGAAACAATAATCGTTCCTATGGCAGTGGTTGTATTTGGATCTATTTGTACATTTTTAGTATCAACACCTTCACGCTTTAAAGTATCGAAGATATATCGACCCGCCTCATCATCTCCAATTACGCAAGCAAGTGAAACATCAATTCCTAATCGGGCCATAGTTACCGCTGCAGTAGTTGCTGGGCCTCCCACAGCTCTGGTGGTTTGTTTTGCAACCACCCGCTCATTGGCAGTTGGGTATTTATCAACTAAAACAATAGTGTCAAGAGTTGCTACTCCAACAGAGAGAACTCTTGTCATTACTCATTTCCTTTACGTAAATATTTAGCCCAAGCATCTCGAGCATTATGAATGTGTTGAATTATCATCAAGCGAGCTGCGATGGGATCGCATCTCTCAATGGCCTCTAGAATTAGTCCATGCTCATGCTCTGAAGCATCAATACGACCTGGCAGCTTGAGAGTGTTATCCATAGATTTAAACATAATCTCCTGCAGCGTTCCTAGTGTTTGATTAAGGAAGCGATTGGAAGCGCTCTTAACGATAGTTAAATGAAATTCCATATCTAGTAGTCGGACCTTCTCAAAATCGATGGGGTCTTCAGCAGTTGCTATCTGTAGCGCTTTAGCAGCGCTCTTAATCTGCGCAAGCTGCTCCTCACTTCGCCTCTCAGCTGCCCACTCAACTGCGGGGGCTTCAAGAATCTCGCGCATTTGAAAGAGTTCTTCCATGCGATGTCTTGCCACTTTCAATGTGTCACGGAGCTTCTCGCCCTCTTTCTCATCAAGGATAAATATCCCGATCCCATGTTTAACAAAGATTCGACCTTGAACTTGCAGGATCTGAATAGCCTCACGAAGTGAAGAGCGGCTAATACCAAGGATTTTGGCTAGATCGCGCTCAGATGGAAGGCGATCTCCAGCTTTTAATCCGGCATCTTCAATGTGATCTAAGAGCAACTTCACCTGGCTCTGCAGGCGAGGTCGATTATTAATCACTGGAGTACTCATTAGCCCTTAACAGCTCCTGCAGTTAATCCGGCTATGAAGGAGCGTTGCATCAATAAATA
>CAKZXY010000006.1 GCA_937883945.1 uncultured Clavibacter sp.
CAGCAGCTTCTGCTTCAGCCTTGATTGCCTTATAAACGGTGTTTGAAAGATCACCAGTAAGAATTGCACGGAGACCATCTACGGTTGCATCCTGTCCGGATACGCAAACCTTTCCGTTGAGTCCGTTCTTCTTTAGAACAGCAACAGCTGCAAGGCCAAGGCCTTCGTTAGCTGAGACTACGGCGTCAAGCTTGCCGCCAGCCTTTGATAGTTGCTGCTCAAATATTGTTCCACCCTTGACGTTATCCCAGTCTGGAACAGCCTGGTCATCAACGAGTGTGTAATCGCCTGCATCGATTGATGGACGAAGTACTGAGTCATAACCAGCCTTGAACAAGGTTGCGTTGTTATCAGTTGGTGAACCATTGAGGTAGACAAGGCGTGCCTTTGTCTTTCCTGCTCCATCAAGGCAAGCCTTGATTCCTTCACCTTGTAGACGTCCAACTGCTTCGTTATCAAATGAAACGTAATATGACGCTGAACCGTTAAGTGTTAGGCGGTCATAATCAATTGTTGGTACACCTTGTTCTGCTGCCTTATCTTGAACAGCTTTTGCAGACTCTGAGTCAAGGTTTACAAGAATGAGAACCTTGGCACCAGCAGACAACATTCCATCTGCAATGGTCTGGAATGCAGCAGCATCACCATTTGCGTTCTGGATATCAACTTTTACTCCAGCGGCATCAAATGCAGCTTGTAGGAATCCGCGGTCAGCGGTTTCCCAACGTGCTGAAGATGCAGCATCTGGAAGGATGACTCCAACGAAACCATCAGCTGAACCTTCATCTGATGAGGAGCAACCGGTGAGAATTAGTGCGAACGATGCAACTAGTGCAGAGATCGCGAGACGGCGCTTTGACATATCTATTAGATACCTTTCGAAAGTAGTTAATGAATGAACCGCATAAGGCGGCTCACCTGGAGCGAAACCTACTTTCATTCACCCCTAGAGCGGTAGTCGATTTCTCAGATTTGCGAGCCTTGGCAGATAACACTTTGATAACGATGCCCTCTATTGAGCCTAAATCAAGGCCTATTTCTAGTTAACGCAAGAAGGAAGGCTGGGTCGGTAGCCTTATCTAGGTGTCGGCCTCTAATTCACCAAATTCGATCGAGCTAGCCCCTCATCAGCTCCTTGCCGCTGCAATTTTGGAATCTGTCAAAGCCGCTATTGCAAAAGGTGAGCTGCCAGCAGAGTTGAGTTCAAACGCAGCTCTTGATGAGATTACTTTGGAGCGACCAAAGAATCGTGAGCATGGTGATTATGCAACTTCAATTGCGCTAGCACTTGCAAAAGTTGCAGGAAAGGCGCCACGGCAAATCGCTGAAATTATTGCCACCTCACTTAAGTCAAGTGAAATTATTGAAAGAATTGAAATTGCAGGGCCAGGATTCATAAATATAACTTTAGTAAAAGCATCACAAGGCGCTGTAGTTAATGCCATCTTTGCCCAAGGTGAAAAGTATGGAGAGGTAAAGATTCTTGCTGGAGTAAAGATTAATTTAGAATTTATAAGTGCTAATCCCACCGGACCGCTACATCTAGGCCACACCCGTTGGCAGCTGTTGGTGACGCCCTTGCAAGAGTTTTAAGCGCTGGTGGAGCGAAGGTTGCTCGTGAATTTTATATAAACGATCGTGGAAATCAGATGGATCTTTTTGGCGCATCACTTGCAGCATCTGCCCTTGGCCAGGCCAAGCCTGAAGATGGTTATCAAGGGCAATATATAGATGAGCTGGCTCAAGAAATTCTCATAAAGCACCCAGAATATAAAGAACTTAGTGGTCAGAGTGCGAGCGAGACTTTTCGCGAAGCAGGATATGAATTGCAGTTAGCGCAGCAGAAAAAAGTATTAGATAACTTTGGAACACGCTTTGATATCTGGTTTTCAGAGCGCTCACTTCATAGCGGTGATGGAATTGATAAAGCTTTAGCAACTCTTAAATCTCAAGGTCATACCTATGAAGATGAAGGGGCCATCTGGCTTAGAACAACTGACTTTGGTGATGATAAAGATCGCGTACTGGTGAAATCTGGGGGAGAGCTAACTTATTTCTCATCTGATACTGCTTACTATCTAGATAAGAGAAGACGTGGCTTTGATATCTGTATCTATATGCTCGGAGCAGATCACCATGGATATGTCGGCAGGCTTAAGGCAACTGCTGCTTGCGCTGGAGATGACCCGGAATACAACATCCATGTATTAATCGGCCAATTGGTCAAGATTATTGAAGGTGGCCAGGAAATTAAGCTCTCCAAGAGAGCAGGAACGATTATTACTCTAGAGGAGCTGGTGGAGAAAGTTGGCGTTGATGCAGCTCGCTACACCTTGATTCGCTATCCAGTAGATACTCCTATGGTTTTAGATATCGATCTACTTAAGAAACGCACTAACGATAACCCCGTCTTTTATGTGCAATATGCTCATGCCAGGATTTGTGCTGTGTTAAGAAATGCTAAAGATTTATCAATTCCTTATGGAATCAATTCCTACCAAGCAGAGCTACTAACCCATGATCGTGAGAGAGAGCTATTAGGCTCTCTTGCAGAATTTCCTAGAGTTGTTGCAAGCGCTGCAGAGCTTCGTCAGCCTCATCGCATCGCTAGATATATTGAGGAGTTAGCAACTCTCTATCACGGCTTCTATAACGATTGTCGCGTCCTTCCTCTAGGTGATGAATCACCAAGTGCAATACATTCAACTAGGGCATCGCTCTGTGATGCAACCCGTCAGGTAATAAGCAATGCTTTGAATCTATTGGGCGTAAGTGCTCCGGAGAAGATGTAGCTATGAGCCAAGATCTAAATCCCGCAATTTGGCCAATGAGTGCAAGAAGAGTAAATGGCGAAATCACAATTGGAGATATCTCAGTTAGTGATTTAGCAGATGAGTTTGAAACGCCAGCATTTATTCTTGATGAATCAGATTTTAAAGCTCGAGCAAGCATCTGGGCTAAAGCTCTGCAAGAGGCATTTGGAACCAATGCTGGAACTGCTTATTACGCGGCAAAGTCATTTATCTCAACTCAAGTTGCGCGCTGGATTGAGCAGGCTGGTCTTGGACTTGATGTCTGCACTGATGGTGAATTAGCGGTAGCTATTGCCGCGAATTTCCCAGCTAAAAAAATTGAGTTACATGGCAATAACAAATCAGAGTCAGAGATTACTGCAGCCATTGATTATGGCGTTGGAGTAATTGTTATTGATTCACTGCAGGAAATTGATCGGGTAGCCAGAATTGCCCATGAAAAATCAGTTACTCAAGGGGTATTACTCCGTCTCAATCCTGGAGTTGATGCTGATACCCATGAGGCTATTTCAACTGGCCATGAAGATGTGAAATTTGGATTTTCCATTGCATCAGGTGCTGCATGGGATGCGATCTTATCTGTTAAGAAACATGACTCTCTTGAGCTAAGAGGCTTACATGCTCATATTGGTTCGCAGATATTTACCCCAGATTCTTTTGAATTAAGCGCTTCAAGACTTATCTCTGTGCTTGCTAAATACCGAGATGAGTTTGGAGCTGAACTTGCTGAGTTAGATCTTGGCGGCGGATATGCAATTGCATATGTTGAAGGTGATAAACCAAGTTCTGCTCAAGAGATATTAAGTGTTATTGCAACAAAAGTTAAGGCGGAGTGTGAAAAGGCTCTACTAAAGATTCCAAGAATTTCTATTGAACCAGGTCGAGTCATCGTCGGTCCTGCCATGGTAACAATTTATAAAGTAGGAACAACTAAAGAGGTATCTCTGGCAGATGGCACCACTCGTTGGTATGTATCAGTTGATGGTGGAATGAGCGATAACATTCGCCCAGCTTTATATGAAGCGCAGTATTCAATTGCACTTGCAAATCGCAGTAGCAGCGCCCCACTTAGAAAATCTCGAGTAGTTGGAAAACATTGCGAAACAGGAGATATCATCATTAGAGATGTGCAGCTGCCTAGCGATATCACTCCAGGAGATTTACTAGCTGTTCCCGCCACCGGCGCATATGGACGCAGCATGGCCAGCAATTACAACCATATGACAAGGCCGCCCGTGATTTGCGTCCTTAATGGCAAGGCGCGCAGCATTATTCGCCGCGAAACTCACCGCGACCTTCTAGCCTTGGAGATCGAGGAAGAACCAAGACAGATCGGCAAGGGTGAGCAAAGATGAGTAGCGCGCAGCAGAGTTTTAATGTCGCCATGCTCGGCTGCGGCGTTGTTGGCTCAGAGGTAGCTCGCCTGCTCTTGGCAGATGATGGCGATTTTGCTGCTCGCTCTGGCGCTAAATTGAATTTAACTCGCATTGCAGTTAGAGATAGCAAAGCAAGTCGCGAGCAGATCCCAACTGAGCTTCTTACTCAAGATAGCGAATCTGTAGTTAGCGATCCATCAGTAGATATTGTCATTGAAGTAATGGGCGGCATTGAGCCTGCTCGAACTCTAATTTTAAAAGCAATTAGCAACGGTAAATCTATTATCACCGCTAATAAAGCGCTTCTTGCCCAGCACGGCGCAGAGCTATTTAGCGCAGCTGATAAAGCTGGCGTTGATCTTTACTATGAGGCATCAGTTGGCGGAGCAATTCCAATACTTCGCCCGATGCGCGAATCAATTGTTGGAGATCATGTAAATCGAGTAATGGGAATTGTTAATGGCACTACCAATTATATTCTTACCAAGATGGATGAAGAGGGATTATCTTTTGAAGAGGTATTAAAAGAGGCGCAGTATCTAGGATTTGCTGAAGCAGATCCCACAGCAGATATTGCAGGCCATGATGCTGCAGCAAAAGCTGCAATTCTGGCAGGTCTTGCCTTCCACTCAAGAATTACTTCAAGTGATGTTTACTGCGAAGGCATTAGCCAGATCAGCGCTAGAGATGTGGCAGTAGCAAGAGATATGGGATGTGTAATTAAGTTACTTGCAATTGCAGAGCTCACTAAAGATAATGAAATATCTGTGCGAGTGCATCCCACCTTAATTTCTCGCAAGCATCCACTTGCAGCGGTTCGTCTAGCTTTCAATGCAGTATTTATAGAGGCTCAATCAGCTGGAGAGTTAATGTTCTATGGCAGAGGAGCGGGAGGCGAGCCAACAGCGAGCGCTATTTTGGGAGATTTAATTGCAATAGCCCGCAATAAAATCAGAGGTGGCCAAGGCCATGGCGAGAGTGATTATGCTGATTTGGCTATCGCAGCGATAGATAATGTGAAATCACAGTATTTAATAAGGCTAGATGTGGCTGATAAACCAGGAGTTCTAGCAAGTGTGGCCCAGTTATTTGCTGCCAATAGCGTCTCTATTGAAACAGTTAGGCAGACAGGTCGAGGCGATAGCGCAGAGTTAATTGTTGCAACTCACTACGCTCCAGAGTCGGCGCTAAAGAAAACTGTTAAATCCTTAGCAGATAGCGATGTAGTAAAGAGCGTTGAGAGCGTGCTTCGTATTGAAGGAAGTAAATAGTGAGCTTATTTAAGAAATCTGGCGCCCACCAATGGCGCGGTGTAATAAAAGAGTATGAAAAGCGTTTACCTATTAGTAGCAAAACTCCAATTGTTACGTTAAATGAAGGTGGCACTCCGCTTATCTATGCCTGCGTGCTCTCTGAGATGTTGGGAAATGATGTCTGGCTTAAATTTGAAGGAGCAAATCCAACTGGATCTTTCAAAGATCGTGGAATGACGATGGCTATTTCAAAGGCAGCAGAGGATGGAGCAAAGGCAGTTATCT
>CAKZXY010000007.1 GCA_937883945.1 uncultured Clavibacter sp.
CTTCATCTACAGAATCAATCTCACTTAGGTGCACACGAACCGATTCTTCTTTAGCCGTTGGAATATTCTTTCCTACAAAGTCGGCTCTAATTGGAAGCTCTCTATGGCCGCGATCAATAAGAACTGCTAGTTGAACGCTCTTTGGACGACCCAGTTCATTTAAGGCATCAAGGGCGGCTCGAATTGTTCTGCCAGAGAAGAAGACGTCATCGATGAGAACAACATCTCTTCCATCGATACTTCCCCCTGGGATATTGGTTGGAAGTAGAGTTCTAGGTGCCTTGAGGCGTAAATCATCGCGATACATCGTTATATCAAGAGTGCCGCTTTCAAGATTCATTTTTTCGATCTCAGAGATAGCCCCTGCTATTCGCCTACTTAGATACGCACCTCTAGTGGGTATGCCCAGCAGAAGAAGGTTTTCAGGGCCGTGATTCTTCTCAAGGATTTCATGGGAGATGCGCCGTAGCGCGCGGGAGATTTCACCGCTATTTAAAATAACGCTCATTCTTGCTCCTTCGCCGCCTCACAGGACGGATCGTTAAAGGTTGCCGAATACTAGCATGGGCCTCAAGGGGCCTTGAAATCTGTGGAAAAACCAAGAAGCCATTCTTGCATTTCGCCTATTTTGAGCCAATGACAACGCCTATCGAGATATCAAGAAGACTCAGACAGATTAGAAAACAACAGAACTTAACGCTAAAGCAAGTTGAGATACGTTCACGCGGAAAATGGAAAGCTGTCGTGATCGGTTCCTATGAACGGGGCACAAGATCCCTTAGCATCTCAAAAGCCAAATCTCTCTGCGAGTTCTATGGAGTTCCCCTCTCAGCTCTTTTTCAAATCGAAGCAAGTAAACAGATATTTGATTCTGGGGTTGGGCTACGTATTGACCTTAGACACTTAAGAAGCAGGCTCCCTGAAAATGATCCTTTAATAAATCAGCTTCACAGCCTATTATCCTTCATTGCCACAAGGCGTGATGATTGGAATGGCGAGATCATGAGCATTCGCTCACAAGATAATGAGGCTCTGGGGCTCTTGCTACAAAAAGAACCAGAAGAGCTAAAGAGAGCTCTGGAGATAAGGGAGTTGCTATTTAAAGCACGAGGTCAGGCTTAATTTCCAATACCTTACTTAATACCCCGTTTATATACTTACTTGAGTCCTCAGTTGAGAAATTTGTAGCTAGCTCCAGCGCTTCGCTGATAGCAACTGCCTCGGGCACCGATTGTGACCAGAGCAGTTCAAAGATCGCAAGGCGTAAGATGTTTCTATCAAGAACTGGCATACGGTCCATATCCCAACCCTGGGCATAGGTAGCAATTAACTCATCAATTTTTCGTTCATTTAACTCAATTCCATCAATTAACTCTTTTGTAAACTCTCTAGCTTCATACTCCATCTCTGTGACTCTCTTTGAAAGTAACTCAGCTGCGCTACCTTTTCTGATATCACTTTCATAGAGCAGATCGAGCGCGGCTTTTCTTGCCTTAGAGCGGCTGCTCACTTAGTTTGCGCGCCCGAGATAATCACCATTGCGAGTATCGACTAAAACAACTTCATCTTGTTTAATAAAGAGTGGAACTTGAATCGTGATTCCTGTTTCAAGAGTCGCTGGCTTTGAACCTGCAGATGAGCGATCTCCTTGTAAGCCTGGCTCGGTGTAGGTGATCTTCAGGGGAACATTTGCTGGAAGTTCTACATAGAGTGGATTTCCTTCATGAACTGCAACTATCGCTTCTGTGTTTTCGAGCATGTAATTGGCAGCATCTCCAACGGTTTCCGCAGAAATTGTCATCTGGTCGTATGTGCTGGAGTCCATAAAAACAAAGCCCACTTGATCTTTGTAAAGAAATTGCATATCGCGCTTTTCAAGAATTGCTACATCAACTTTAACGCCTGCATTAAAGGTCTTCTCAACTACTTTTCCGGAGAGAACATTTTTAAGCTTGGTTCTGACAAAGGCTGGACCCTTACCTGGTTTCACGTGTTGAAACTCAACAACGCCCCAGAGCTGACCTTCGATATCCAGGGTCATTCCATTCTTAAGATCATTGGTGGTAGCCATAGCGGCGAAGATTACCTTTTATATCTCTATTTAACTAATTTACTCAGCGCAGCAAAGGCTAAGCGATATGAATCAAGGCCAAAACCTGCAATGCTGCCTTGTACAACCCCTGCAATTACTGAGGTGTGGCGAAACTCTTCTCGAGATAGTGGATTGCTTAAGTGCACTTCGATGCAGGCAGCCTTAAGCATGACCACCGCATCGCGAATTGCATAAGAATAATGAGTAAATGCTGCAGGATTAAAGATAACCGGAGTCTTGCTATCAGCTGCTCCATGGAGCCAGCCGATTAACTCTGACTCATCATTGCTCTGTTTTATCTCAACTTCGAAACCAAATTCTTTTGCTCCTTGAAGACAGATCTGCTCAATATCAGGATAGGAGATATCTCCGTAATAGGATTTTTCGCGAAGATCTAGCCTTGAAAGATTAGGTCCATTTAGCACTAGCACTTTGGTCGCGCTCATCTACTCTCCGATGCTCTCTAGGAAACACTTCTCTAACTGCTGATCGCTTATATCCTCAAGCCTGGTTGGCACTCCCAGAGCGCTTAAGGTAACAAAGCGAATTCTACCCCCACGCATCTTCTTATCGTTGCGCATAATTTCCAAAATTTCTGACCATGATGCCCTTGGGTATTTCGCATTAAGTTCGAGGGTATCTAAAATGTGATTCTGTCTATCTAGGTGCTGTTTAGATAGACCTGAGAATTCAAATGAGAGTTGAGCAGCAAATCTCAATCCAAGGGCTACCGCCTCGCCATGGCGAAGTGAATACTTCGAATGTTTCTCAATCGCATGTCCCAAAGTGTGACCATAATTTAATATCTCTCGAAGATCTGATTCCTTAAAGTCAGCGCTTACAACTCTGGCTTTGACTGCGATTGAGCGATAAATGAGCTCAGATAGATTTTCTCTCCAGTCGCTCTCTATGAGATTCAATATCTGGGTATCGTCAATGAAGCCGCATTTAGCAACCTCTGCCATACCTGCCTTGAGATCGCGCTGAGAAAGTGAGGAGAGAAAACCCTGATCAACTAAGACAGCGCTTGGAGAGTGAAATGCCCCTATTAGATTTTTTCCCGCCTCAAGATTTAATCCTGTTTTCCCGCCGATAGCTGCATCAACCATCCCAGCAAGTGAGGTAGGAATAGCAATCCAATCAACTCCGCGCAGATACGAGGCGGCAAGAAAGCCCGCTAGATCCGTAGTTGCCCCTCCCCCAACTCCAATAATCAGGCAACTTCTATCCAACTTAGCGGCAGCGATTTTCTCAATTGCCTTCGCAAAAGATTCCATGCTCTTCTGCTCTTCTCCATCTTCTACCTCTATGAGCAGATATTTAGAGGGAAAACTTGCGCCAAAGCTAGCAACGATAGATTTAGGAGCAACAATAACTACCTTCTTATCTCTAGCTATAAGAGATGCCTCTTTGAAAGCTTCATCTGTGAAAATAACTTCATAGCTCTTCTCGGAAGAAACAGTTATCGGTTTCATAGAGCTAACTCTTTAACAATCTCTTCAGCAACCTCAATAGGCTTTTTATTGTCAGTTGAGACTCGCGCCTTTGAGAGCGCCTCATATGTTGACCGGCGTTTTTCCATTAGAGCAATCCACTGTTGTCTGGGGTTTCCAAGAAGCAAGGGGCGATCTCTATTGAACCCAACTCTTGGTGCTGCATTTGAAATTGATACATCAAGAAAAACCACATTGGCCATAGGAAGTAATCTCTTGGAAACTTCTAAATCCATTACAGAGCCGCCGCCAAGTGCGATTACACCATCTTGGTTCTCAAGTAGATCAATTACAGCAGAGCGCTCCATATCTCTGAAGGCAGGCTCCCCATCGGTGATAAAGATTTCAGAGATACTTTTTCCGCTCTTTTCTTCAACAATTTTGTCGCTATCAAGAAACTTTAAAGTTAGTTTTTTTGCCAAAGCTTTTCCGACCGAAGTTTTTCCAGCTCCAGGAGGGCCGATGAGAATTATCGGTGGCATGCCCTACTTCACTTTCATATTAGCTAGATAGCTCTCTAGGTTCCTCTGGCTCTCACCAAGAGAATCTCCGCCAAATTTTTCAAGCATAGCTTCAGCCAAAACTAGGGCCACCATAGCTTCAGCAACTATCCCTGCAGCTGGAACAGCGCAAACATCTGATCTTTGATTTATTGCTTTAGCAGCCTGGCCATTTGTAATATCAATTGTGTCTAGAGCCTTAGGAACTGTTGAAATAGGTTTCATTGCAGCACGAACTCTTAAAACTTCGCCTGTGCTCATTCCACCCTCTGTTCCGCCAGACCTTGATGATTTGCGACGAATATTTCCTTTGCTATCTCTCTCTATTTCGTCATGAGCGCTACTGCCACGATTTCTAGCGGTTGCAAATCCATCACCGAGTTCAACGCCCTTAATTGCCTGAATACCCATAAGAGCTCCTGCAAGGCGTGAGTCAAGTCTTCTATCCCAGTGAACATGAGATCCAAGCCCTGGTGGTAGGCCATAAACTAAAACTTCAACTACCCCACCTAATGTATCTCCATTGCCATGCGCATCATTTATCTCTTCAACCATTTTTGCACTTACATCTTTAAATGCTGAGCGCACTTCATCGCTATCAATTCTCTCTCGATCGCTAGGCTGCGGAAGTAGATAATCATCAGGGACACTTACTGCTCCAATAGAGACCACATGGCTAAATATCTCAATGCCACCTACCTGCCTAAGAAATCTTCGCGCAACCGCTCCTAGCGCTACTCGAGCAGCTGTCTCTCTTGCTGATGCTCGTTCCAATACAGGTCTTGCATCATCGAAATCATATTTTTGGATGCCAACTAAATCAGCATGCCCTGGTCTGGGTCTTGTTAAAGGAGCATTTCTTCCGAGCGATTCGATCTCTGATTTTTCAATTGGATCTGCGCTCATAACTTTTTCCCATTTAGGCCACTCTGAATTCGCAATTTGGATAGCGATGGGTCCACCTTGGGTTAATCCGTGTCGTATCCCTCCAACAATGGTGACTTTATCTGCTTCAAAGTTCTGTCTTGCTCCCCTACCAAAACCAAGTCTGCGCCTACGCAGATCTTCATCAATATCTGCAGTTGTAACCGATATTGAGGCAGGCATTCCCTCCAAAATTCCAACCAAAGCTGGACCATGGGATTCTCCTGCTGTTAACCATCTCATTGCTTAATTATCGCAGATTAATTTGGATTCCTGCTCCCTATTTATCGCACCCACGCTCAACCATTCATTGCAAAGAGAAAGACCCCAAAGAATAGATAGGGAGCAAATGCAACTCGCTTGCCTTTCAGGCTCTCTCGCTTTAATAGATGAATGATTAAGGTAATTGAGCAAGCTAACCAGCTAATAGCATTACTCCAGATTAAGTCGGATATGTCTCCACCAAAGGCGGAGATATAGGCCCCAATAAGAAGTGAGAGTCTTATATCGCCGCGCCCAATTGCGCGCCCTGATAATAGGTTGATAGTTGTATAGAACATAAAGTTGATTAGCGAGAGCAGCGATGCCTCTAGCAACGATTCGTGAAGTAGAGGGATGAGAGAAAGAAAGGCTAAGTGCGTAACCCTTTTAGAAATTAAGTGCTTTTGATAATCTCTCCGAGAAATGATGATTGCAAAAATTGCGAAATGGATAAAGAGCACATGAAGACTCTAATTTCTGAAGGATAGATCAGAGGAACTTATCCACAAGCTCTCTCTATTTGCCCGCTTCTAACTTGAGAAGTAACTCCTTAAAGAGCCACTTTTTATCAAAATCAAGTTCTGTCATGAGAGATATCTGAAAAACCGCTTGCGCTGCTAGTAGCTGTAAGCCTGAAATCAACAAACCCCTGGCATCCAATTGTAGTTTTGATAGCTCTGGGGGCCATGGCCAATAGGTTGCATCGAAGAAGAACTTAGGCGCTTTAAATTCCTTTGTCATTGATAGAACTTGATCCGAGGGAATTGTATTGATAACTAATTCACTCTCCCAGGCCTGCGCGCAACGCTCCCAATCCCTAATTTCAATATTGAAGCCCAGAGCTGAATTGATAAGAGAGGGATCTCTATCTGAACTTCTTCTGTATACCTCAATCTTTATCCCTCTTGGTGCTAACGCTGCAATTGCTGCCCTTGCCGTTCCTCCAGCTCCAAGGATTGCCACTGAAGAGAAGGAAAGATCTTTAGTTAAGAATTCAAAACCATCCACATCAGTTGAAGTCGTTCTCCAAATATCTCCATCACGATAGATGGTATTAGCCGAATTAATCTCTTTTGATCGTGAGTCAACTAGAAGCGCTGGGTTTGATATCGCAGTTAGCTCTTCTTTAAGTGGCATTGTCAGCGAAAAACCAAGCAAATCTTCTTTGAATAACTCTTGCTCTAAATAACTAGCAAGCTGACCACTTTTAACCTCTATCGCTTGATAAGATCCAGAGAAACCGAGAAGATAATAAGCATGATTATGAATCAAAGGAGATAACGAGTGTGAAATGGGAGATCCTAAGACCGCTGCGCGCTTAATCATTCAAATAACCCCGCTTTGAAGTTTCTCTTATATTCAGCCTTCCACTCTAGGAATTGGTCATAGGAATTGGTAAATCGAGTATCAAAAGGTTTAACCGTTACAAAATAGAGCCAATTGCCAACCTCAGGTTTTAAAGCCGCATCAATTGCTGGCTTAGTTGGGCTTCCTATTGGCCCAGGAGGTAGCCCTGGATAAACAAAAGTGTTATAGCGATTCTTAACTTTTGTATCTACTAGCGAGACTCGTATTTCGCCTCTACGCCCTAAGGCATAGTGCACCGTTGAATCAAATTGGAGCGGCATGCGTTTTTCTAATCTGTTATATATAACCCGAGAGACTTTTCCAAAAACATCTGGCGTTCCCTCAGTCTGCACCAGGGATGCAATCACCATAATTTCAAAAGGTGTGAATTCTCTCTCGTTACTCCAGTCAATATCCTTTGTTGCTGATACAAATCTGTTTAGCATAGCTGAGAGTATTTCATCGCCATCCACGCTCTTGTTAAAAGAGTATTGGGCAGGATAGAGAAATCCTTCGATATTTTTGCTCTTAAACATCTCTGGTGGAAAGGCATTCCTTATGCTTTTTTCAAGTTCAACTTTACTAATACCAAAGTTGATAATGCTCTCAGAAACTTCAGATAGGCGCTGCCCGTCTTTTACAATTATTAAGTTTGGAATTCGAGAGGGATCTAAGAGCTGTTCTAGGGCTACCTTTGCTGGGATGCGCGTTTCTATTCGATGTTCGCCAGGTGCTATTCGCTCTGACCTGGAATCAGCAACTGCTACTCTAAAAAATGCATCAGATGATTTAATGACTAAAAATTTTATTAGCAAAATTAAAATTATTGATGAAGGAGATGTTAAGAATTTATCTCTGATGTGCGATAGCATCCACGAACATGGCGGACTTGCAGGTGTGGAACTAACCCATGCCACTGGCTTTAGTTTAAACGCTGAAACTCGCGAGCCAGCGCGAGCACCTTCACAAATACCACATGAATTTGAAGCTATGGCAAGTGCCAGGTCAATGACAATTAAAGAGATTAAAGAAATTCAACGTGAACATGTAGATGGAGCTTTAAGAGCAAAGGCAGCAGGCTTTGATTTGCTCACTGTTTATGTTGGTCTCTCAACAATAGCTCAGAATTTCTTGTACCCTTATCACAACAAACGTACTGACGAATATGGTGGTTCCTTTGAAAACAGATGTCGTTTTACTCGAGAATTATTAGAGATGATGAGAGAGGAAATTGATGACTGTGCAATTGGAATACGTTTTCCAATTGATTCGTTGGAAGAGCCTTTTGGTTATGGAGATTTAGGTATAAAAGCTGAAGATGAGGGTGTCGCTTTTATCAAAGCAATGGACGATCTGGTTGATTATTGGGATATAAATATCGGTACCCTAAACTGGGGAGAAGATGCTGGATCTTCCCGATTCTTTGATTCAAACCATCAAGCTCAATATACCAAACATGCAAAAAAAGCTTCTAAAAGCTTTAGATGAAAAAATACAAAGAGTATATTATAATGATTTAACTGCTAGAAAATCAGGAATAATAACTGCTGCGATAAAAAAAGGTATTATAACTAATACTGAATGGAAAGAAGTTAATTCTGTTCAAGAAGCTAAAGATTTTTTAATAAACGAATTAAACTACACCCCTGAAAAAGCAGATTT
>CAKZXY010000008.1 GCA_937883945.1 uncultured Clavibacter sp.
AACTCCAGCATTTAAGGGCTGGGGCGATGTAGTGGGTGCCTTTAACAACGAAGCCAAGAAGCAGATCCAGGACAAGAACTTCAATGTGAAGAAGGCAACTGCAGCCATCATTGCTGCTGCAGAAGGCGCTTGGCCAAAGGGATAAAGAACTATAGAAACAGCCTTGATTCAGGTTCTCTCGAGGCCTGAATCAAGGTAGTTCTAGACAAAGAGTAAGAGTTGGTTCCCTCATAGGGGGGTGGAATCAACTCTTACTCTTAGTCATTAAATGGGTCGATAATCAATCAAGTGGTGAGGGGGCAGGGCATGCAACTAACAAGCTCGAATAACCTTCGCTCGCCTCGAAAGCTCAAGGAATATTTAGTTGGCTATGGCTTTATTTCAATTCCGATGGCACTTTTCCTATTTTTAAGTGTGGGCATCTTTTTCTATGCCATTTATATCTCAACTTTTGACTGGGGCATCATGGGCCCAAATAAGAGCGTTGGGTTAGATAACTACCGAAAAGCTTTCTCTGACCCAATCTTTCTCAAGGCGATTAGAAACTCGGTCAAGTACGCACTCATAGTGGTTCCTATTCAAAGCGCCTTGGGTTTATTTCTAGCACTTCTTGTCAACTCTAAAATCAAGGGAAGTAAGTTCTTTCGCTCAGCTTTCTACTTTCCCTCAATAGCTAGTAGTGCGGCAATCACCACGCTCTTTATCTTTCTTATGGCACCAGATGGTGTCTTTAACGGTGTGCTCCGCTTCTTTGGCGTTGACACTGCAAATCTTTTTAATCAAGGCGCTTGGCTCTCAGATTCTAGAACTGCGCTCTACTCGATCATTGGCTTAAATGCCTGGACAACCAGCGGAACAATGATGCTGTTCTATTTAGCAAACTTGCAGACAGTTGACTCCCAATACGCTGAAGCTGCAGTGATGGATGGCGCAACTCGCAGACAAGTCTTTTGGTATATAACGATGCCGCTATTAAAGCCGGCCCACCTATTTGTGGTTGCAACCGGAATGATCGGAGCGTTGCAACTCTATGATCAAGCGATTTTAGCTGGTGGTGCTGATGGCAGCCCAGATTATTCTTTGATGACTGTAG
>CAKZXY010000009.1 GCA_937883945.1 uncultured Clavibacter sp.
ACTTCAACAACATCAATGCCAACAACTGGTAGCTCTAAACAAATTCTTCTTACCGCCTCTAATAGCTCTCTTGAAGTCATTCCACCTGGTTCTGGAGTTCCAGTTCCAGGCGCCATTCCAGGATCAACTACATCAATATCAACGGATAGAAATACGCCATCGCAATCTTTTGTAAGAGTTGCAAATGATTCATCAAGAACTTTAGTAAGCCCGCGATGATGAATCTCTGTCATCTCATAGGAGCGCATTCCTTGATCTCTCATCCAATTTAGAGTTGCATCATCTGGCCAATACCCACGAAGACCTAATTGCAAAAATCTATCGCCTCTAACATATCCGGATTCAATAAGTCTTCTCATTGGAGTTCCATGGCCAACTAGGGCTCCAAATTGCAGATCTCCAGTATCTGCGTGGGCATCAAAGTGAATCATTGATACTTTGCCTTTGCCTAAATGCTCTGCAATTCCTGCAACATCGGCAGATGCAATTGAGTGATCTCCCCCAAGAACTACTGGGATTGCTCCAGCTCTAGAGATTTTCTCGGTAGCCCTCTTTAGAACCAATAGCGCCTCTTCAAGATTTCCAGAAGGCATTAAAAGATCTCCAGCATCAAAAATCTTTAACTCTTTTAACCCATCAATTCTTAAAGCAAGATGTGGCCGCTCTCCATCATGAGGAAGGTAATCACCCATACGAATTGCTTGTGGGCCAAACTTCGCTCCAGATCTATGCGATGTCCCGCTATCAATAGGTGCTCCAACAATTATTACATCAGCACCTTTATAACTCTCAGGCTTATCTAAATCACAGGCAGGAATTCCAAGGAATGTGAAATTCGGGCCATACATATTTCCAATATTGGTCATGACTTCTTTCTCTGTCGGCTCACCACTTGTCCAACAATAACAATGATTAGTGCAATGAAGAACATAGCGCTACCAATCACATTTGCTTGTGCTGGAATACCCCTTGCTGCTGAAATATAGACAAACTTAGGAAATGTTGACTCAATACCTGAGTTGAAATTGGTGATGATGAAGTCATCAAAGGAGAGTGAGAAAGCTAGAAGCGCTGCTCCTGCAATTCCTGGCATCACCAATGGAAGAGTGACATATCTAAAGGTATCTCTCTCATTGGCATAGAGATCCATCGCTGCCTGCTCAAGTCTTGGATCAAGGGAGGCAACCCTGGCCTTAACAGTAACCACAACAAAGGAGATACAGAACATCACATGGGCAATAACTATGGTCCAAAATCCAGGATTAATTCTTAAATTTAGAAACATGGCAAGAAGTGATGCCCCAAGAACTACCTCTGGAGTTGCCATTGGAAGAAAGATAAGAAGATTGGTAGTTTTCCGCCCTTTAAAGCTATGCCTACTAATTGCAAAGGCAATCATCGTTCCCAGTATGGTTGCAAGAACTGTTGAAATAACTCCGATTTGAAGTGAATTCGCCACGGCCTTACAGACTTGAGGAGCTCCGCAAGGATTTTTCCAATTATCTAGAGTAAATCCTTTCCAAACTAGATTACTTTTACCTGAATCATTAAAGGAGAATGCAAAAGTATAGGCCACTGGAATAAAGAGATAGATAAAGGCCAGAGCGGCATAAATCCTGATTAGATTTCGAGAAAACCATCTTGAGCTGCGATGAGAAAGCGATGGTCTTGGAATAACTTGAGTACTCATACCAGCTCATCCGTTCCAGATTTGCGGATATATAGAGTGACTAAAATCAGGATTGTCGCCATCAGAGTAAAGGAGAGAGCTGCCGCAGTTGGATAATCAACAACAGCAAAAAATCTTGATTCAATAACATTTCCGATCATTTTTGTACTGGGATTTCCAAGAAGAGCAGCATTGACATAATCTCCAGCTGCTGGGATAAATGTAAGAAGTGTTCCAGCCACAACTCCAGGCATGGAAAGGGGAACAGTTACTTTCCTAAAAGTAGTAAATCCACTTGCATATAAATCACCTGAAGCTTCAAGAGTTCTAGGGTCAATGCGCTCAAGGCTTGCATAAAGTGGCAGCGTCATAAAGGGCAGGAAGTTATAAGTTAAACCTGAAACAACTGCAAATGGAGTGGCTGTTAGACGAAGTGATTCATCAACAAAGGGTAGAAGCCTTAGCGTTGAGAGCACCGGACCTTCATCGCCAAGTATCTGGCTCCAGGCCACAGTTCTTAATAGAAATGAGGTGAAGAAAGGCGCAACCACTAATACCAGCAAGATATTGCGATACTTACCAGCCTTAAATGCAATCATGTATGCAAGAGGGTAGGAGATTGCAAGAGCTAAAATCGTTGCAATTCCTGCATATAGAAATGACCTTACATACTGCTCCTGATTGGCAAGGAATGCATCAACATAATTGGCAAAGCGCAGCTCTTGAACATAGGTTCCAATTTGAGCCCCTTGCGGGCGAACCATCGTTGAAGTACTAGCGAGTGAAAATATAGGAATAACAAAGAAGGTAATCAGCCAGATCAAACCTGGAGCAAGAAGTAGATAAGGAGTAAGGGAGCGTTTCTTAGGCGATCCACCTTTGGAGGAAGCAGAGTGGCTCTTAGTTGCCCCGTGCAGAAATGCCATTACTTACTCGTCATCATCAAGATCAGCGCCAGCATTAACATCTTGTGCGCCATCTAAACCAAAGGTGTGCTGGCTATCCCACTCAAGTGAGACTTTATCTCCAACTCTTAAATCATGAAGTCCTTCATCATTTTGTTCAAACACCACTAGCTCTAGATCCCATGGGGTTCGCACTAAATATTGCGTTGAGGTACCGACAAAGGAGCGATCAGTAACGACACACTCTTTGATGGAATTGACCCCATTATCATCGAGGCGAAGTTTTTCAGGGCGGACACCAAGTAAGAGAGCATCGCTGCTACTTGAAACTCTTGATTCTGGAATCTCAAAGGTATGACCTTTAGCGCTTACTACTACCTTTCCACCTGAGCGTGATTGAACTTTAACTTTAATGAGATTGCATTGACCTAAAAAGTTGGCAACAAATGCGGTCTTTGGCGCTTCATAGAGCTCTGTAGCAGAGCCCATCTGTTCAATCTTTCCTTGATTCATAACAGCAATAGTGTCAGCCATTGTCATTGCTTCTTCTTGATCATGAGTTACATGGATAAAGGTAATTCCAACCTCTAGTTGAATTCGCTTTAACTCAATCTGCATCTGGCGTCTTAGCTTTAGATCAAGTGCTCCCAGGGGTTCATCAAGGAGTAATACCTCTGGGCGATTAACAATCGCTCTTGCAACTGCAATTCTCTGCTGCTGACCGCCTGAGAGTTGAGTCGGTTTGCGCTCAGATAAGTGGCCTAGCTCAACAAGATTTAGAGCCTTTTCAACCTCATCTTTTACATCTTTAATTCCACGTCTTCTAAGACCAAAGGCGATATTTTCAAAGATACTTAAATGAGGAAAGAGGGCATAGTTTTGAAAAACAGTATTTACATTGCGCCGATAAGACTTCTGAGTGGTGATATCAGTATCACCAATAGAGATAGTTCCAGCAGATGGTTCTTCTAGCCCTGCAATCATTCGAAGCGTTGTAGTTTTGCCACAGCCTGATGGTCCAAGAAGTGCAAAGAATGAACCATCAGGAATGGTTAGAGAGAGATCGTCAACTGCGCAAAAATCTCCGTAATACTTTGAGATGCGATTTAATACTAAGTCGCCAGTGTCTTGTGAGACTTTTGTCTTCACCATCACCGGCTAGCTACCAAGCCCCTAGTTGCCGACAGCTTCGTCAAAGGCAGCTTGGAAATTCGTAGTCTCATCAGCATCGAGAGAACGGAAAACCTTAACCTTTGCCAAAGTGGCTTCATCAGGGAAGATAAATGGGCTAGCGGCAAGATCTGGATCAATCTTCTCTAGCTCACTCTGAGCAGCTTCAACTGGGCAGATGTAATTAACATATGCAGCCACCTCAGCAGCAATTGCTGGCTCGTAATAGTGATTCATCAAAAGCTCAGCATTTTTCTTATGGGTTGAAGTTGAAGGAACCAGCATATTATCGCTCCAAAGCATTCCACCTGATTCAGGGATTGCAAAGTCAAACTTGCCATCATTTTCTGACTTGAGAATAAACATATCGCCAGACCAACCAATGACTGCAACCGCATCGCCATTTACTAGATCTTCGGAGTAAGAGTTACCACGAACTTTTCTAATAAAGCCATCTGCGACTTTGCCCTTAAGGAAATCAATAGCATTCATATACTGATCTTCAGTGAAGTCACTTGAGGGATCAACGCCCTGATACTGCATGATGATTCCAATTGTGTCGCGTAGCTCTGATAGAACTACAACTCGACCTTTATTGGCAGGGGCGAAGAGATCTTCTATGGTTCGAACGCCCTTAGGAAGCTTCTGGGTATTCCAGCCAAATCCAGCAAAACCTGATTGCCAAGTTAGTGAGTAATTTCGGCCTGGATCAAAGCCCACATTAGATAGAACTTCGCGAATATTTGATTTATTAGGAATATTTGCAGCATCTAACTCTTGGGCATATCCCAATTCAATCCAGCGCGCTGCCATCCAATCAGTCGGAGTAACAACGTCATAACCAATATCTGATCCAATTCCTAATTGGCCTTGTACCTTTCCATAGAAGGTGTTGTTATCGTCAATATCTTCGGTATAGGTAGCGGTAATTCCAGTAGCTGCCTCAAATGCTTTAAGCGTTGGATACTCCTGGGTATCCTCGTTGTAATCAAGATAAAGTGGCCAGTTAGCCCAACGAACAATCTTTTCACTATCACTAACATCAACAACGCCATCTGCGCCGTTTTCAGTTGACCCTGTCCCACAAGCAGCAAGCGTGCTCGCTCCTGCAATCGCTCCGGCTCCAACTAAGAGTGAGCGACGAGTTACTTGTGCGCGGATGATGGAGCGCGCCTCTGGTGATAGTTTGTCGATATCTTTTCTCATCTCTTCACTTTCTCTAGTTGGGATTGCCTCTAATTTGGAGAAAATCTATCAGGCGTTGAGATTTGTCATTACGTGTTTGATGCGCGTGTATTCCTCAAATCCATAGCCTGAGAGGTCTTTGCCATGTCCTGAGTGCTTAAAGCCACCATGAGGCATCTCAGCAACCATTGGGATATGGGTATTAATCCAGACGCAACCAAAATCAAAGGCCTTAGCCATTCTCATTGCTCGGCCATGATCTTTAGTCCAAACACTTGAAGCAAGTCCATACTTCACGCCATTGGCATATCGAACTGCCTCTGCCTCATCGGTGAATTTTTGCACTGTAATAACGGGCGCAAAGATTTCATTTTGAATCATCTCATCATCTTGCCTTAAATCAGCAACCACAGTTGGGTTCCAGAAATATCCTGGGCGATCAATAGCGCTTCCACCAGCTGTGATTCTGGCATGGGCTGGAGCGCGATCCATAAATCCCTTAACTCTTGCAAGCTGGCCAGCATTATTAACTGGCCCTACCAAGACATCCTCATCTGGCATACCTACTTTAATAACATTTTTAGCCTGCTCACTTAGTAGCGCTACTACATCTTCATAGGCGCTGGCTTCAACTAGAACTCTCGTTGCTGCGGTGCAATCCTGTCCTGCATTGAAATATCCTGCAACTGCAATCCACTCACAAGCTGCCTCTAAATTTGCATCATCAAAGATTACAACTGGAGCCTTACCGCCAAGTTCTAGATGGATTCGCTTCAAATCTTTAGCCGCACTCGTTGCAACTTCCATGCCTGCCTTAACAGATCCGGTTATAGAGACAAATTGCGGGATTTCATGTTCTACTAAATGTCTTCCAGTCTCTCTATCTCCAACTACAACATTTATTACACCCTCTGGCAGAAACTCTTGCATTAGCTCTGCCATCCATAGCGTTGAAACTGGTGTGGTATCACTTGGCTTTAGAACGACAGTATTTCCAGCAGCAATTGCTGGAGCCCACTTCCATGCTGCCATCATCATTGGATAGTTCCATGGCGTTACTTGAGCGCAGACGCCAATTGGTTCGCGGCGAATAAAAGATGTATGACCTTTGGAATACTCGGCAGCAGATCTTCCCTCTAGATGACGCGCTGCTCCGGCAAAGAATCTAATCTGATCAAGCATTGGACCAATTTCTTCAGCGCGAGTAACTGCTATCGGCTTTCCTGTATTCTCGCTTTCAATTCCTATTAGCTCCTCTGAGCGAGCTTCAATTGCATCAGCAATTTTATTAATAGCTCTCTGGCGCTCACCTGGCGTGCTCTCTTTCCAAATCTCAAATGCGCTAGCTGCAGACTTCATCGCCTTATCAATATCGGAAGCATTAGAAACTGGAGCTTTGGCAAAGACTTGCCCTGTCGATGGATTGATTAAATCTTGAGTCTTCTCTGAGGAAGATGGGACTGATTTACCGTTGATAAAGTTTTGTAGCGTCTTCAAGGAAAAACCTTTCATAGTCGGTCAGGTGTGTGAGTTTAGTTAACTACTGCCCCTGCTATCAAGAGATGAAAAGCGCTCTATTTAGGCCTTATTTGCCGCTGCCAATTGGCCGCAAGCTCCATCAATCTCGCGCCCTCTAGTATCACGAACTGTTACCGGAACCCCATACTTCTCTAAGGTTTTAACGAAGGCAATCTCATCTTCCTTTCTAGATGCCGTCCACTTAGAACCTGGGGTGGGATTTAGCGGTATTAGATTGACATGGGCATGGCGATTTTTTAATAACCTGCCTAGAAGATCGGCCCGCCACTTCTGATCATTGATATCTCTAATAAGGGCATACTCAATTGAATATCTTCTCCCAGTCATCGCTACATACTTATCTGCAGCGCTTAACACCTCTTTTACTTTCCATCTGGAATTAACTGGTACTAAGGTGTCACGAAGTTCATCATCTGGGGTGTGTAGCGAGACAGCTAGCGTAATCTGCAAATCTTCGCTAGTTAATTTCTCAATTCCTGGAACTAGCCCAACTGTTGAGACAGTGACAGATCTTGCTCCAATTCCTAGACCATCTGGCTGCGGGGTAATAATATTTCTAACGCTCTTCATTACTGCGTTGTAATTAGCAAGCGGCTCCCCCATTCCCATAAAGACCACATTGGATAGTCGCGTCGGACCACCTGGTAGCTCTCCACTGGCGCAGGCGCGAGCAGCAGCAACAACTTGAGATGTGATTTCACCTGCCGTTAGATTTCTAGTTAAGCCTGCTTGTCCTGTTGCGCAGAAGGGACAGTTCATACCGCAGCCTGCTTGAGATGAAATACAAACAGTCGTTCTATCTTTATAGCGCATCAAAACAGTTTCAACTAATACTCCATCATGTAAGCGCCAGAGATCTTTTCTAGTCTTTCCTTTATCACATTCAACTTGGCGAATTGGAGTTAAAAGTTTTGGGAGAAAGTGTTCAGCAACTAGCGGGCGCATCGCAGCTGGAATATCGCTCCAAGAATCAGGCTCTTCGTTATAGTGAGTGAAGTAATGAGTTGCTATCTGATTAGCCCTAAATGCTGGAAGGCCTAAAGACTCTGCCTTTTCGCGCCGCTCTGCAATAGTTAGATCTGCTAGATGCTCAGGGGCCTTCTTCTTCGGCTTTATCTCATCAAATACTAGTTTTATCTCGCTCATGAAAAGCGCTTCAATATCTCAAGAATGCACCAGAGCAGAGGAGCAGTAATTAGCACTGCATCTAGGCGATCTAGCATTCCGCCATGTCCTGGAAGAATTGTTCCCATATCCTTAATTGATAAATCTCGCTTAATACCGCTCTCTAATAGATCGCCAACAGTTGCAGTAAGTGCGCCGGCGCATCCTGCCAGCGCGCCAATTACCGGGTGATAATCAAGGAGATAGTAAAAAGCAAGGGAGCTTCCAATTGCGCTAAATATCAAGCCTCCAAAAAATCCTTCCCAGGTCTTCTTTGGTGAAATCTTTGGAGCAAGAGGGTGTTTTCCAAATAGAACTCCAAAGGCCCAAGCAAAGGTATCGTTACAACCAACCATTACTACTAGCGTTGCGATATAGGAAAAACCCTCGCCAGATCTTGCAAGTAGAAGGATAAAACCAGCGACAAAGCCTGGATATAAAAGAGCAAAGGCTGATGCAGTAGCTCTACTAACAAAGCCATCTACTCCCCCGCGAAGTACTAGTAGCAGAGTAAGTATTAAAGAGATAACCATCGAGACCGTTAGACCTGGAAGTCCGCCAATCCAAGTACTTGAAAGAATCAAGGCAGTTGAAAGTGCAAGTCCTAGATAATTTGAGGCAATACCACGAGCCTTAAATGCTGCTGTTAGCTCTTTTGTGGCGATTAAAACTGCAATAGTTAGAAAGGCTGCAAAAGCAATTGGCGCAAATGCCATGGTGGAGAAGACAATTGCGAGAAGTAATAGACCTACCAAAATAGAAGGGAAGAGCTTTCGCCCTGCCTTCTTATTTATCGCCTCATTAATTGAGTGAAGGTCGCTCATAATTTTGCCTCAAAGTTAGACTTCGAGAAGTTCGGCTTCCTTATGCTTTAACATCTCATCGATTTTTGCTCCATGATCAGAGGTGACTTTCTCTAGCTCTTTCTCACCGCGCGAGAGGTCATCTTTACCAATCTGGCCATCTTTCTCTAGCTTCTCCATAGCCTCTTTAGCAGCTCTTCTAATGCTTCTAATAGAGATCTTTGAATCCTCAGCCTTGGTCTTAGCAACCTTAATAAACTCTTTACGTCTCTCCTCCGTTAATTGCGGGAAATTAACGCGAATTACCGTGCCATCTCCCCCGGGATTTACTCCAAGATCTGATTCTCTAATTGACTTCTCTATTGCGGGGATTGCTCCTTTATCAAATGGAGTAATCATCGCTGTTCTTGCCTCAGGGACTTGAACTGTTGCTAGTTGAGATAGCGGAGTGAGAGTTCCATAATACTCAACCATAATCTTGGCAAACATTGATGGATGAGCTCTTCCCGTTCTAATTGCAGCAAAGTCTTCCTTAGCAACTTCGACAGCCTTATCCATCTTGGTATTGGTATCGGCAATTACTGTTTGAATACTCATCTCTTCCCCTTAATTAACTAACGTTCCGATTGCCTCGCCACGAACAGCGCGAGCAATATTGCCGTTTTCAAGAAGGTTAAATACCACGATAGGCAATTTATTCTCGCGGCAGAGGCTAAATGCAGCAGCATCGGCTACCGCAAGTGATTTAGATAAAACTTCATCGTAGCTAATAACGTCATAACGCTTTGCATCTTTATCTTTTCTAGGATCTGCTGAATAGACCCCATCAACCCCGCTCTTTGCAAGAAGAAGGGCATCTACTCCGATTTCAAGTGCGCGCTGAGCTGCAACAGTATCGGTTGTGAAAAATGGCATTCCAGCCCCCGCACCAAAGATAACTACTCGACCTTTTTCTAGATGGCGAATTGATCTGCGTGGAATATATGGCTCAGCAACTTGACCCATAGCAATAGCAGTTTGAACTCTGGTTTCAATTCCTTCTTTTTCTAGAAAATCTTGTAGCGCCAGGCAGTTCATAACTGTTCCTAGCATTCCCATGTAGTCAGCTCTAGCGCGATCCATACCGCGCTCTTGAAGCTCTGCGCCTCTAAAGTAATTTCCGCCGCCAACAACAATAGCTACTTGAGTCCCGGAGCGAACTACCTCTGCAATTTGCTCGGCAACGCCATGGACAACATCTGGATCTACTCCAACGCCCTTTGCACCGCCAAAGACCTCACCAGATAATTTAAGGAGTACTCGCTTATAGGCCTTTCGCTTATCTGCCATATCGCCACTCCTTAAATTTCTAGAGATCTACGGAAATAACTTTACTGTCCTACTCGGAATCGATAGAAGGCTGACACGGAATTTTGCGCCTCAGTAAGGATGGTTGCAACGCTCTTCTTCTGATCTTTAGCAAAGGCCTGCTCAAGCAGAGCAACCTCTTTGATAAAGCCAGTCACGCGCCCCTCGGTAATCTTGGCGATAGCTGCCTCAGGCTTACCCTCATTCTTAGCGGTCTCCTCAGCAACTTTGCGCTCATGCTCTAAGACATCAGTTGGCACTGAAGCTCTATCTAAGTACTGCGGGGCAAAGGCTGCAATGTGCTGAGCAATATCTTTTCCAATTACTGCATCATCTTTAGCAAGTGCTACCAATACTCCAACTTGTGGCGGCAGATCTGGGCTAGTGCGATGTAGATACTGAGCATTGGGCGAGCCTTGAATTACTGCAAGACGCTTTAACTCAACTTTCTCGCCCATTGTCGCATTAGCTTCATCGATAACCTCTTGCACAGCTTTTCCTGTTGCAAGCTTTGAAGATAGAAATGCTGCAAGATCACTCTGCTTTGAGGTAAATAAGTGCTCAAGAAGTTCGCTAGCAACTGCTTGAAATCTCTCTCCCTTAGCAACGAAATCAGTCTCGCAATTTAGTTCAAGCATTACCGAAGTAGCGCCTTGAGATTTGGCAGCAATTAGCCCATTTGAAGTGGCCCTGCCTTCACGCTTGGTAACACCCTTTAGGCCCTTAACTCGGATAATTTCTACTGCCTTATCAAAGTCACCTGCTGCTTCATCTAAAGCTTTTTTGCAATCAACCATTCCGGCTGCAGTTGCTTCGCGAAGCCTCTTAACGTCAGCTGCTGAATATGACACTTATGCTCCTTGGCTCTCAGTTGGAACATCACTTGGCGCATCAGGAGATCCTGCAAGTAGCTCCTTCTCCCAATCAGCAAGAGGCTCACCAGCAGCAACGCTGCCTTCAGCGCTCTTTGCAGCATCCATTGCTTCTTTAGCAACATTTGCAGAACGCGCTTGAAGTCCTGCAGCAATTGCATCTGCAATGACTCGGGTTAGAAGTGTTACTGAGCGAATTGCATCATCATTGCCAGGAATTTTGAAATCAACTTCATCTGGATCGCAATTGGTATCAAGGATTGCAATCACTGGAATTCCAAGCTTATGAGCTTCAGCTACTGCTAGATGCTCTTTCTTAGTATCAACCACCCAAATCGCAGCTGGCAACTTGGTCATATTACGAATTCCATCAAGGTTCTTATGAAGCTTTTCGCGCTCACGACGGAGCAAGAGAAGTTCTTTCTTAGTTAGAACTTGATCATTAGATGCCTCAAGAGCCTCTAGCTCTTTTAAACGTTGGATACGCTTATAGACAGTTGGGAAGTTGGTAAGCATTCCACCGAGCCAACGCTCAGTGACATATGGCATTCCAACTCGAGCGGCTTGAGACTTAATTGGCTCTTGAGCCTGCTTCTTTGTTCCTACAAATAATAGGTGTCCACCCTTTGCAACTGTGTCTTTGACAAAGTCATAGGTCTTATCGATTAGCGCAAGTGATTGCTGAATATCGATGATGTAGATGCCGTTGCGCTCTGTGAAGATAAAGCGCTTCATCTTTGGATTCCAACGACGAGTCTGATGTCCGAAGTGAACACCGCTATCGAGGAGTTCTCGCATTGTTACAACCGCCATGGCGGCACGCTCCTTAAGTGCGAACTTTTTAGTTCGCATCGGTTAATGAACCAACTATTTGTTAGTTCTCTAGCGTCTAGGCACCGACTAACTCATTTAGAGTCAGACCGAAATGGTTTCCTCAAGTGATTACAGCGTGTGTAATTAAATGAAGTAGACGCGTGAAGTCACAGAGTTTTACCTCTGTGCGGGCCAAATCCTACCTGACCCACAACCCCACTTTTTCCACCAATATCGCTCGAAACTGCCCTGGATCGATAAGGACAAGAGGCAGATTTGCCTCTATGAAAGCCACTGCTGTTCTAACCGCCTTTCTCATAGGCCTAATTGCAGGGATTACTTTTTCGCAGCCGCTAAATATTGAAATCTCTTCAGAGCAGCTAAATGAAGTTATTCGCAGGGGTATAGATTAAGAACTATGGCATTTACCCAACCCTCAAGAAATCTAGCTCTAGAGCTAGTGCGAGTTACTGAGACTGCAGCGATTGCAGCATCTCGCTGGGTTGGACGAGGGGCAAAAAATGATGCTGATCAAGTAGCAGTTGATGGCATGAGAAAGATGATTAATACCGTCTCGATGAATGGGGTAATAGTTATAGGCGAGGGCGAGAAAGATCAAGCGCCGATGCTATTTAATGGTGAACAAGTAGGAGATGGAAATGGGCCTTCAGTTGATGTGGCAGTTGACCCTATTGATGGGACAACATTAACTGCTAAGGGAATGAATAATGCAATTAGCGTAATTGCACTTGCCGAGCGTGGAACTATGTTTGATCCAACAACTGTCTTTTATATGAAGAAGTTAGTAGTTGGCCCAGAAGCTGCAGATGTTGTTGATATCACCGCTCCGGTTAAAGAGAACTTGAGACGGATCGCTAAGGCAAAACGTCGTGATATCGAATCACTAACAGTTGTTCTCCTTGATAGGCCAAGACATGATCAATTAGTCAAAGAGATCAGGGAGACTGGGGCAAGAATTAAATTCATCACCGATGGCGATGTGGCAGGAGCAGTTGAGGCAGCACGCGATGAGACAGGAATTGATGCTCTTATGGGAATTGGTGGAACTCCAGAGGGAATTATTGCCGCTTGCGCTATGAAGTGTTTAGGCGGGGTAATTCAAGCGATCCTGCATCCAAGAGATGAGGCAGAGCGGGAGAAAGCCTTAGCAAATGGCATGGACCTAGATAAGGTATTAACGACCAATGATTTAGTTTCAGGCGAAAATGTCTTCTTTGCCGCTACCGGAATAACAGATGGCGAGCTATTAAAGGGAATTCGCTTCACAGATCGATATATCCAATCAAACTCGCTTGTAATGCGCTCTCGCTCAAAGACAATACGGTTTATCTCAAGCGAGCATCCGCTACAAGATTAATTTTTCAGGCCCTGGGATGGGCTTGCTCATATGCTTTCTTAATTCTCTCTTGAGAGACATGGGTATATATCTGAGTAGTAGCAAGAGATGAGTGGCCGAGAATCTCTTGAACCGTTCTTAAATCCGCACCACCTTCTAAGAGATGAGTTGCTGCGCTATGTCTTAGAGTGTGTGGACCTAATTTCTTATCGCTACCAATTGCCTCCATCGCTTGATAGACCACACTTCGTGCAACCCTTTGATCAATTCTCTTTCCGCGAGAGCCAATAAATACTGCGCTGCCACTTGACTGACTTGCTAGCTCTGCTCTTGCGTTATTGATCCAATTATCAAGAGCAGCAATTGCTGGTTGGCCTATTGGAACGATTCTCTCCTTACTCCCCTTACCCATCACTTTGATAGTAGATCTCTGTCTATCAATATCGCCAAGATCTAGACCAACAAGCTCTGAGATGCGAATACCTGAGCCATATAAGACTTCAACTAGCGCTAGATCTCGAAGCGAGCTGGCGCTGGCCTCTTCCTGCGCTCTTACCTCCAGCGCCTTTATAGCTAGCGCTGCGCTCTCGATATCTAAAACATCAGGCAAATTTCTCTCAGGCTTTGGAGCAATTAAATCTTTACCAATATCTCTTGAGAGCCAACCACTTCTTGCCCCCCAATAGGTAAAGGCGCGAATTGAAACTACCCTGCGGGTAATTGATGATCTAGCTGCTCCCTTAGTAGAGAGGTTTGCAAGCCAGGAGCGAATGTGATTGAGCTCTAGCTGAGCAAACTCTGAGACTCCTAATTGATTTATATGAAGTAGGAGCGACTCTAAATCAGCAAGATATGCCCGAATTGAGTTCTCTGAGAGATTTCTCTCAGTAATTAGATGGCTGCGATAAGCCTTTGCTAACTCAATATCTAGCGCCATAAACCCTAGGTTATCTAGGAATCACCTATAGAGGCGATAGACACAGCGTTGCTTCTAAGCAACACTTAACCCACGCTGTCTCAGATGCGCAAAGCGTGGATCTTCTTCGGTGCTTTGTCAGTGGTAAATGAATCACTTAGCGACCAAATAGCGAAGGAGCAGCTATTGAAAATTCTCTTAATAGTAAGTGATACTGCTCTTGAGCCAAGCCTTACAAATACTGCAACTGAAATAAGGGTCACAATAGGAATCAATGATGACTTTGATCAGATACTAGATGTCTGCTCCGGAATTCTAGATACCGAGCAGATAGCTCACCTACATCGCCTCTGGGCAGATGATGCTTTTCCAAGAGACTTTAATCGAACAGGAGATGAGCTAATCATCACTGCTAGAGAGTGATTAGCTGCGCCTCTTATCTATTGCGCCAAGAGCGATTAGCAGAGTCTCTGGCGATACTTCAAGTGCTTGAGCAAGTGGGGCGATAACATCAATTTTAGGGGTGCGCTCTTGGCGAAAGTAGCGTGAGATTGACCCTTTATCAATTCCTGTTTTTAGATGTAGCTCTTCAAGCCCTGAAATCCTTAACTGTTCCATTCTTACTCTTAGCCACTCTGATGATTCGCTAGGAGTTAACTTCACTCCTCTTTTTAAAGCTGTGCGCATAGCTAAATTCTTTTCTCTCCTTACTTAAAAACCTTACTCAGGTTTCTTTCCCGCCCTTATTAGCCCATAAGTTAGCGCATCTTCTAACGCCATGGCAGAGGCGGCAATAACATTTTCATGAACTCCAATTGTGCTCCACTCGCCATGGCCATCGCTGCTCTCAACCAATACTCTAGTAATAGCCCCAGTTCCAAGGCGGCCTTCCAAGATACGAACTTTGTAATCAGTTAGCTCTAGCTGAGCTAGTTCTGGATATAACTTCTCAAGACCATTGCGAAGCGCTCTATCGATAGCGTTAACAGGACCATTTCCACTACCAGAGGATGAAATTAACTCTCCCTTTGCCCTAATACTTACCTCAGCTCTTGAAGTTACTGAGCCATCTGCGAGCTGATCAACGCTAGTTTTCCAACTCTCAATAGTGAAAAATGAGGGTTTCTTTCCAGCAAGCTCTTCTCGCAATAACAGCTCAAAGCTGGCATCTGCTGCCTCAAAGGTGTAACCACCAGATTCCAGCTCTTTTACTCGCTCAACTAGGCGGGCAACAACTTCTTTCTCTTTACTTAAATCAAAACCTAGTTGAGAGGATTTAATTTCAATTGAAGCTCTGCCTGCCATCTCAGAAACAAGCATTCTCATATCGTTGCCAACGCTCTCTGGATTTTCATGTTGATAGAGCGCTGGATCTACCTTGATTGCGGATGCATGAAGACCGGCTTTATGTGCAAAGGCAGAGATACCAACATATGGCTGTCTGGCACTTGGAGAAACATTGGTAACTTCAGCAACTGCGTGAGCAATTCTAAATGCCTCCTCTAGCGCTCCAGCTGGAAGTACTTCTTGCTTCTTCTTTAACTGCAGATTAGCGATGATTGCAATTAGATCAGCATTTCCAGTTCTTTCGCCATAACCGTTTAGAGTTCCTTGGACATGGCTAGCTCCAGCTGCAACTGCAGCAAGTGAATTAGCGATAGCGCATCCTGTGTCATTATGGCAATGGATTCCAATCCGAGCAGAGCTATCTGAAATTACCTTTGAAACTACATCTGATAGTTCATCAGGGAGCATCCCGCCATTGGTATCACAGAGAGCAATAACATCGGCTCCAGCCTCTGCTGCAACTCTTACTACCTCAAGTGCGTATGCTGGATTTGCCCGATATCCATCAAAGAAATGTTCCGCATCAAGAAATACTCTCTGGCCGCCTTGCCTTAAAAAGTTAATTGAATCCTTAATCATCGCTAAGTTTTCTTGTAAATCTGTTTTTAGAGCGAGCTCAACGTGGCGATCATGTGACTTTGCAACGAGAGTTACAACTGGCGCTCCAGATTCAGCCAGCGCTCTAAGAAGTACGTCATCTGCTGCTTTGGTATTGGCCCGCCTAGTAGCGCCAAAGGCTACAAATGTTGCATTCTTTAACTTCAACTCCTTAGCAGCTAATTTGAAGAATTCAGTATCTTTTGGATTAGCCCCAGGCCATCCCCCTTCAATGAAGCCCACTCCTAGATCATCAAGATGTCTAGCGATAGTTAATTTGTCATGGACAGAGAGATTAAGGCCCTCTTGTTGCGCGCCATCTCGAAGGGTGGTGTCATAGATATGAAAGGCATCAGAGATTGCCACTAGATAACTCGCTTCATCCAGCCATGCTTATCAGGGATAGTGCCATGTTGAATGCCAAGTAAGTGATTACGGATCTCCATAGTTATCTGCCCAGGATTGCCATCACCTGTTACCCAAGTTCCATACTTGCTCTTTGCAGAACCAACTGGGGCAATAACTGCTGCTGTTCCGCAGGCAAAGATCTCTGAAATCTCCCCGCTTGCCACTCCATCGCGCCATTGATCAATTGAAATCATTCCCTCTTCAACTTTATATCCTAAGTCTTTTGCAACGCTTAAAATTGAATCTCTTGTGATTCCATGAAGCAGAGTTCCAGTTAACTTTGGAGTGAAGATAGTTGCATCTTTTCCTCTGCCCTTAACAAAGTAGAGATTCATTCCGCCCATCTCCTCAACCCAGAATCGCTCTTTAGCATCAAGCCAGACCACTTGATCACAACCTTCTTTTGCTGCCTCCTGCTGAGCAAGAAGAGAGGCTGCATAATTTCCACCGCATTTTGCCTCGCCAGTTCCACCAAGAACTGCTCTGACATACTCTAAAGAGATCCAGACTGTTACAGCTTTAGCAGAGTTAAAGTAAGCAGCAGCAGGTGTTGCAATTACTGCAAATAGAGCTTTATTAGATGGCCTTACGCCAAGACCAACTTCAGTTGCGATCATAAATGGCCTCAAATAAAGAGACTCTCCAACTTTCTTTGGAACCCAACCAGCATCTTGCTTTACTAAAGCCTCAACTGCGCCAACAAAGTCTTCAACTGGAAGCTCTGGAAGAGTGATTCGCGCTGCGCTCTTAGCAAAACGAAGAGCATTGGCATCAGGGCGAAAGAGAGCAATAGATCCATCTGGTTGGTAGTAAGCCTTCATTCCTTCAAAGATTTCTTGTCCATAATGAAAAACCATTGCAGCAGGATCTAAATTGAGCGGTCCATAGGCAGAAATTGTTAGATCAGACCAACCGCTCCCCTGATCCCACTGCGCAACTGCCATGTGATCTGTGAAGTATTTTCCAAATCCAGGCGCCTCTAGATACTGATCTCTCTGAGTTGGCGATACCGGATTTGGCGAGGGATTAACTGTAATTTTCATTAGCTAAGCGCCTTTGCTAACGCATCGCCTATTTCACTAGTGCTTCTCTTCTTATCAGCTCTTGTAAGCAAATCAGCCTCAACTGCTCTTTCAACATCTCTTGCAGCATCAGATAGTCCTAAATGATTAAGTAGCATCGCTACAGACATAATTGTTGCAGTTGGATCAGCAATTCCTTTTCCTGCGATATCAGGGGCTGAGCCATGTACTGGTTCAAACATTGAAGGAAAATCGCCACTTGGATTGATATTGCCAGAGGCAGCAAGGCCAATACCGCCGCAGATAGCAGCAGCGATATCAGTCAAAATATCGCCAAAGAGATTATCAGTTACCACTACATCAAAGCGCTCCGGATTTGTTACAAAGAACATTGAAGCTGCATCAACATGGAGATAATCAGTGCTTACTTGAGGAAACTCCTTTGCAACTTCTTCAAAGGTTCTTGTCCAAAGACTTCCAGCTCTTGTTAAAACATTGTTCTTATGAACTAAAGTTAATTTCTTTCTAGGCCTTGCCATAGCTCTATTAAATGCATCTCTAATAACTCGCTCAGCGCCCCGTCTTGTATTTAGGCTCTCCTCAGTTGCAATCTCACTTGAAGTCCCATAGCCAAGAACTCCGCCAGCTCCAACATATGGACCTTCAGTACCTTCTCTAACCACAATAAAATCAATAGGCGCACTTGTCTTTAGCGGACCAACTACACCTGGATATAGGCGAGCCGGACGCAGGTTTATGTAATGATCAAAGGCAAAACGAAGTTTTAAAAGTAGCCCCCGCTCAAGGACTCCACTTGGAACACTTGGATCTCCTACTGCGCCAAGAAGGATTACATCAAAGCTCTTTAACTCCTCCAGAGTTTTACCTGGCAGAACTTCACCTGTTTTATGCCAGAAGGCAGCCCCTAATTCAAATGCTTTCTTACTATAGGTAAAGCCATGCTTCTTGCCTGCTGCATCAAGAATTTTCAAACCCTCATTTACAACCTCAGGGCCGATTCCATCGCCTGCGATTACCGCAAGATTAAAGTTTTTACTCATACCAGTAGGGATACCGATCTAGATACCCGAGCTCCAACCTCTTTAGCAATCTTTTCTGTAAATTCAATTGGAATAGCAGAGTCAACCGTAAGAGCCATGAGAGCCTCACCGCCTGCCTTATCTCTAGCAACTTGCATATTGGCGATATTGATTTTTGCAGCGCCAAGAATATTTCCAACAGCTCCGACAACTCCCGGTCTATCTTCATAGATGAGAAATAGAAGATGGTCACTTGGTGGTAGCTCAATATCAAACTTATTGATACGAATAATCTTCTCTACCTTACGAATTCCCATAAGAGTGGCATCAACTTCAACTCGTGAACCATTTGAGAAGGCGGCGCGAAGGCAGATCATGCTTCGATAATCCTCGCACTCAGCCTCGCTACTTACCGTTGCGCTCATGCCCTTTTCTTGAGCGAGATTTGGAGAATTAACATAAGTTGCATCCTCAGTTCCAATTGCAATTAGCGCTCCCTTTAGCGCTGAGGTTGCCAAAATAGATGAGTCATAGATAGAGACTTCACCTTTAACAGTAATCTCAATACTTACTGGAAGCTCTGCTTCAAGGCCGGTTGCAATCTGGGCCATCTTCTCAACTAGTGGAAGCGTTGGACGGATCTCTTCATGGATCTCGCCGCCTTTAACATTTACTGCATCTGGCACAAGCTCTCCAGAGAGCGCTTTACGAACAGAGACAGCTACTGCAATTCCAGCTCTCTCTTGAGCTTCATCTGTTGATGCGCCAAGGTGAGGCGTTGCAACTACTTGATCGAGAGTAAAAAGTGGTGAATCAGTGCAAGGCTCAGTTGCAAATACATCAAGTCCAGCACCAGCTACTCGCCCCTCACTTATCGCTTTATAGAGCGCAGCTTCATCTAATACTCCACCTCGGGCAGCATTAATGATTCGAACCGTTGGCTTAACTTTGCTGAGCGCTGCATCGCCAATTAAATTAGCTGTCTCTTTTGTCTTTGGAAGATGGATAGTTATGAAATCAGAGTTTGCTAGCAAATCATCAAGTGAGACTAAATCTGCGCCGAGCGCTGCAGCTTTTGCAGGTTGAAGATATGGATCATATGCAATTACCTTCATCCCAAATGACTGCATACGATGAGCAACTAGCTGACCAATTCTTCCAAAGCCAACAACACCTAGAGTCTTTTCAAATAACTCAGCACCGGTGTATTTAGAGCGAGCCCACTTGCCGCCCTTTAGAGCCGCGTGAGCCGGCGATAGATGGCGAGCAGATGCAAGCAGAAGTGCAATGGCAAGTTCTGCTGCGCTTACGATATTTGATGTTGGCGCATTAACAACCATAACTCCAGCGGCAGTTGCAGCGGGAATATCAACGTTATCTAGCCCAACACCAGCTCTTGCAATGACCTTTAAACCTTTAGCTGCAGAGATAGCTTCGCTATCCATCTTTGTGGCAGAGCGAATTAAAACTGCATCAACTCCTGAAGATAGGCAGGCCAGTAACTCAGATCTATTTGCCCCATCACAGTTGATAATCTCAAACTCTGGTCCTAGGGCATCAAGGGTCGCTGGACTTAACTCCTCAGCAATTAAAACTTTAGGTTTAGCCACGCGACGCAGATCCCTCCTTGTAATCATCCTTATTGGCAGCTTTAACCCAAGACATCATCTTGCGTAGATTTCTGCCAACTTCCTCAATCGGATGAGCCTCACCTTTTGCGCGAAGTGCTTTAAATTCTGGGGCTCCAGCATCTTGATCTTCGATAAAGCGCTTAGCAAATGCGCCGCTCTGGATATCTCCTAGGACTGCCTTCATATTCTCTTTTACTCTTGGATCAATAACTCTTGGACCTGAGATGTAATCGCCATATTCAGCGGTATCTGAAACTGACCAACGCTGCTTAGCAATTCCACCTTCATACATAAGATCAACGATGAGTTTTAGCTCATGTAGACACTCAAAGTAGGCAACCTCTGGTTGATATCCAGCTTCAATTAGAACTTCAAAGCCATATTGCACCAATTGAGATGCTCCGCCGCAGAGCACTGATTGCTCGCCAAATAAATCTGTCTCGGTCTCCTCGGTGAAGGTAGTGAGAATTCCACCTGCTTTTAAGCCTCCCATTGCCTTGGCATAAGAGAGAGTTAGTGGCCAAGCAGATCCAGTTGCATCTTGCTCAACAGCTACGATATCTGGAACTCCACGACCTGCAGCAAATTCACGTCTTACTAGATGTCCTGGGCCCTTTGGAGCAACCATACAGACATCAATATTTGCTGGCGGCTTGATATATCCAAAGCGAATATTAAATCCATGGCCAAAGAAGAGTGCATCTCCAGCTTTTAGATTAGGTTCGATAGATTCCTTATAAATATGGCGCTGCTTATGATCAGGTGCAAGGAGCATAATTACTGTTGCTTCTTTAACAGCTTCTGCAACAGAGAGAACTCTTAAGCCCTCTTCCTCTGCCTTGGCACGGGATTTAGAACCCTCTGCTAATCCAACTCTTACATCGACACCGCTATCTCGCAGGTTTAAGGCATGGGCATGTCCTTGTGACCCGTATCCAATGACCGCAACTTTTCGAGCCTGTATTACCGAAAGGTCTGCATCTTCGTCATGATAAATAGTTGCCACGTTCTCCTGCTTTCTAGTTTAGTTTTGGTAGTCCTCGGTCTGGCTATGCGTCGATGAAGAAGCTAGTCCAGTTTCTTGCAAAGTTCGCTCAGCCAGAGTCGCATCGCCAATTTCTAGCGCAATGAGACCTGATTGAACCAACTCTTTTATTCCAAAGCTTGTTAGTTCACCTAATAGCGCTGCAATCTCAGCGCTACTTCCTATCGCCTCAATGGTAAGGCTGGAGGAAGCCTGGCTAACAATTGAGGCTCGATATCTGCCTACTACTGCTTCAATCTTTGAACGATTATCGCCAGCGCTACTTACCTTAACCATTAAGAGCTCTCTTTGATGGGAGTTTTTATCTTCCATCTCTTGAATGCCGATAACGTTAACAAGCTTAAATAGCTGAGCACTCACTTGATCTAGAGCGTGCCCTTCAAGGTTTAAAACAATAGTAATTCTGGAGATCTCAGGACTCTCTGTTGGTCCCACAGCAAGTGAATCAATGTTGTATCCCCGGCGAGAAAATAACGATGCAACCCTAGCTAGAACACCTGGGCTATTTTCAACAAGGACAGAGAGCGTGTGTTGGGCCATGGCTATAACTCCTGTGAATCCCAGTCAGGTGCCATCTCTTTGGCAATCAAAATATCATCATTAGAAGTTCCTGCAGCCACCATTGGCCAGACCATCGCATCTCGATAAACGCTAAAGTCCACTACAACTGGCGCATCATTAATTGCATTTGCCTCTTTAATGATTTTATCGACATCACCCTTTGACTCACAGCGAAGACCAATGCAGCCCATTGCTTCTGCAAGTTTTGCAAAGTCAGGAATTCTCTTGGAGTGAAGATCGGTATTTGAGTAACGCTCTTTATAAAAGAGAGTCTGCCATTGACGAACCATTCCTAAGCTCTCATTATTTATAACAGCCACCTTGATTGGAATATCATTTAGCGCGCAGGTTACTAATTCCTGGTTTGTCATCTGGAAACAACCATCACCATCAATTGCCCAAACTGGAGTATCAGGGGCGCCAACTTTTGCACCCATTGCAGCTGGGACTGCATAACCCATCGTTCCAAGGCCACCAGAGTTGAGCCAGGTTCTTGGTTTTTCATACTTAACAAATTGCGATGCCCACATCTGATGTTGACCAACCCCTGCAACATAGATTCCATCAGGGCCTGTAATTGCACCGATTCG
>CAKZXY010000010.1 GCA_937883945.1 uncultured Clavibacter sp.
AATGTTTCTGAACCAGTTAATGATGTGAAACTATTACTCTGTAATGCAGTATTCCACTCTGATATTGAACCGGTTAGAGTATTGTTTGCTAAATCAACACTTTTATTTGTTAGTGTATCAGTAGTTGCTAGACCAACGAGAGTGTCCGTAGCATTAAAGAATGTGATTGTTCTATCAGCGGTCGGGTCAGTAAAAGCAATAGTTGTTTCGTAAGCATCATCACTTGCGCCTTCAAAAACTAATGGATCTTCTGCGATAAGTGGCGCTGCTAAATCACTTGCAAATTTCTCAATTTCGGCAACGCAAAATCCTGCCCGATCATGGCCAACTATCACTAGAGATTTATTTGATTCATTTTCAATCTCAATAGCTTGTGCTTTGCTCTCATCTTGAGTCTTCACTCTTATCTCAGAGAGCCAATCGGAGTTATCCTCATTAAGAAGTGGTTCATCAAATTGCAGATTTACATGAACTGGCCCACTTCCACTTAAAGCCTTCGATAAATCAAGATCTTTATCGGTATCAAAACTTGCTCTAACAAACGCGCCAAAGATATTGCTTTGATTTGTTGTTTGATTAGAACCTGTTCTTCGAAGGCGTGCAGGTCTATCTGCTGTTAGAAGAAGTAAGTTGATATCGCTGTGATGAGCTTCAAGAAGCGCTGGATAGTAGTTAGCTACCGCTGTTCCACTGGTGCAGACAACTGGAACATATCGAGCGCTGGCCTTAGAGATTCCAAGAGCAAAAAATGCTGCCCCTCTCTCATCGATGCGAACATGAAGATTTATTAGGCCCTTCTCTGATGCTTCATAAAGGGCGATAGATAAAGGTGCGTTGCGTGAGCCTGGAGAAAGGACTACATCTTTAATCCCTAGCTCGATTAATTGCTTAATAATGCTTCGCGCAAGCGCAGTCGAATTACTCATGCTGGGCGCCTCAAATTCCATACTCGACTGATTCTATTGCGCCACCACTCTAGGCGTTCACCCTTTAATTCATGTCTTTCAATTTGAGCTATATCTATTGGATAGCTCTTGACCTTTATCGCCCCACTGATGATTGGAATATCACTGATATCTTGATTAAAGAGCGCGCTAGTTCCAAGGCCGCAGGCATAATCCAGATTGGGAACTCTTGCAGCAAGGGCTAGGCCATAAGAAATCCCAACTGCTGACTCTAAAGCGCTAGAGATTACAACTGGCAACTTATGATGACTTGCTAAATCCATTGCTCGCTTGATGCCACCAAGTGGGGAAACCTTTAACATCAAAATATCAATTGCTCCATCAAGGCTTATCGCAAATGGATCTTTTGCTTTTCTAAGAACTTCATCACCGGCAATCTTCACATCTACACTCATGCCTTCTTTCAATTGCTTTAACTCATCTAAGCTGGCAACAGGCTGCTCGACATACTCGAGTGAGTCTCCTGCTACTTCATTATAAATAGCGCTGATATTAGAGAGTGCTTCTTTAACGCTCCATGATCCGTTAACATCAATGCGAATTTTCGCTTTTGGAAGGTATTTTCTTACCGCTTTAATGCGTGCTAGATCTTCCTTAATACCAGTTCCAACTTTTATCTTCATGGTATCAACTCCTGGATACCAAGAAAGGATCTGCTCAATCTCTGCTTCATCATTTGATGCAGGAACTGTGGCATTAATTGGAATCAATTCACGAAGTGCTGGTGAAAGTGCTTTATCTGCAGCCTCAATAGCGCTTTCTAGCCATGGCAGTGACTCTTGATCTGAATACTCAACAAATGGTGCAAATTCTCCCCAGCCGCTTTCGCCTTTAATTAGCGCTGTTTCGCGAACATCAAGTGAGCGAAATGTGGTTCGCATAGGAAGTGCAAGAACTCGAAGTGAGGCTAAGGCCTCCTCCAGCGTTAGTGACATTTTTTAAGGACGTTTAGGAAACTTATTAAAGTCAGGTTCACGCTTTTCTTTATAGGCATCCCGACCTTCTTGGCCTTCTTCTGTCAGATAAAAGAGCAGAGTTGCATCTCCTGCTAACTGTTGAACTCCAGCAAGTCCATCATCTGCTGCATTGAGTCCAGCCTTTAATAGGCGAAGCGCCATAGGAGAGTGGCGCAACATCTCTCTTGCCCAAGAAACAGTCTCTGCTTCAAGTTCGCTAACTGAAACAACAGTATTTACAAGTCCCATATCTAAAGCTTCTTTGGCATCATATTGGCGACACATAAACCAAATCTCACGAGCTTTTTTCTGACCAACATGTCTTGCAAGTAGACCTGCGCCATATCCACCATCAAAAGATCCAACCATTGGTCCAGTTTGGCCAAACTTGGCATTCTCTGCAGCGATGGTGATATCACAGACCACATGAAGAACATGTCCGCCGCCAATTGCCCAACCCGCAACCATTGCAATTACTGGTTTTGGAGTGCGACGAATCTGCACTTGCAGATCTAGAACATTTAATCTTCCAATACCTTTTTTTCCAACTGCATCGCTTCCGATATAACCATCATCACCGCGAACTGAAATATCCCCACCAGAGCAGAAAGCTTCATCTCCTTGGCCAGTTAAAATAATTACGCCAACTTTTTCATCATCTCTTGCAAAGGTAAATGCTCGCTCTAATTCAAAAAGTGTCTCTGGTCGAAATGCATTGTGTACCTGAGGACGATTGATTGTTATCTTCGCCATACCTTCTGCAGTTTCATAGCGCACATCGCTAAATTCACGCGCATCTTGCCCAACTTCCCAATTTGGAATGGTTCGACTACCCATCTGGCGCTTAATTGGCTTGCTCATATGGCATACCCTATGTCGGTTATGGAACTTGCGGTAAAGCGAGAAGTGCAGATCATCGAGCCTGCGTGGTCGATGCCACACTTTCTTGAAAAGCTCTTGCTGGCCCTAAAGGATGGGCCGGCCCTTAGCACCGCTGCTTTAGATGTGGATCAAGTTGACCCCAAGGTTGCTCTAATCGTAAAGACCTCTGGTTCGACCGGAAATCCCAAATCAGTTCTTCTTACCTCTCAATCACTTATTGCAAGTGCCAGAGCAAGTCATCAGTATTTAAGCGCTAGCCCTGGACAGAGATGGTCTCTACTTTTGCCAACAACTCATATTGCAGGAATTAATGTTTTAGTTAGGTCAATAGAGCTTGGCACAGTACCTGTTGGGGTTGATAGCCAGGCTGAATTTAGCGCGATAGTTCCAACGCAGCTGCATCGAGCAGTGCATTCAGATAAGCAACTATTAGAACATCTGCAAAACTGTAGAGCTGTTCTTGTTGGTGGTGCTCGCTTAGATTCTGAGTTAAAAAAGAGAGCTCAAGATTTAGGCATTAATGTAATCACCACCTATGGAATGAGTGAGACTTCAGGTGGAGTCATCTATGATGGCAAAGCACTTGATGGAGTTTCATTCCAAATTATTGATAAACATATTGCTCTTAAAGGCCCACAGATAGCCTACGGTTATCTGGAAGGCGGATTTCCAATTAAGGATGGTTGGTTTATTACAAGTGATTTAGGTTTTATCCAAGATGGCGCTTTAGTAGTGGAGGCAAGAGCAGATGATCAAATTATCTCTGGTGGTGAAAATATCTCGTTAAGTGCTATCGAGAGCTATCTACAAAGCGAGTATTCAAATCCTGAAATCGTGGCATTTGCTAAATCAGATGCCGAATGGGGAGAGAAGTTATGTATTGCAACGACCAGCAATATTGCACTCGATGAGATAAGAAGTAAATTAACCAATAGATTCGGCTCTCACGCCTCGCCAAAAGAGTTAGTTAGAGTCTCTAATATCCCGTATCTATCGCTCGGAAAGCCTGATAGAAGAAAGTTAAGTGATGACAACAGCTGAGCAGTGGTTGCAGGGGGCAAGGCCTAAGACGCTCTACGCTGCAATTGCTCCGGTTTTAGTTGGCACCGCATTTGCTGGATATAACGCCTCACTTCTTCACTTTCTTCTCGCCTTAAGCGTTGCTTTATCACTTCAAATTGGAGTTAATTATGCAAATGATTATTCAGATGGAGTTAAAGGCACAGATAACGATCGCCTAGGACCGATTCGCTTGGTGGCATCTGGGCTTGCTAAACCAAACACAGTAAGAAGCGCAGCCTTTCTATCCTTTGCGCTAGCTGCCCTCTCTGGGCTCTTACTCTCTTATAGAACTTCATGGGTATTAATTCCTATTGGTTTAATCTCTATCGCTGCCGCTTGGGGATATACCGCTGGTTCTAAGCCTTATGGATATATGGGCTTTGGAGAGGTCTCAGTATTTATCTTCTTTGGGGTTATTGCTACAAATGGAACTTATTATGTTCAGGTAGAAGAGTTTTCATCACAGGTTCTCCTTGCTTCATTTGCTCTAGGGGCTCTCTCATGTGCAATTCTGGTTTTAAACAACTTAAGAGATTTACCCAGAGACTCTCAGGTAGGAAAGAGAACTCTTGCGGTAATCATTGGCGATCCCCAAACCCGTGATCTATATAGATGGCTAATCTTCTTTGCTTTGGTGATCAGCGCTGCCTTAAGCATTTTCTCTCCTTATTACTTACTGGCCTTAATTAGTGCTCCACTAGCGATTAAATCTGTTAGAGCAGTAAAGCAAGGCGCAAGCGGGATGGAGTTAGTGGACCTCCTGGCTAAAACAGGTCGAATCCAGATTATTTATGCTGCAGCTCTCTCTTTAGCAGCCTTGTTAGTTGCGCGGTAAAATACCGCCATGGTCCGCTGGGCAGTCATAGCTGCAATTATCACTCTGGCTTTGATGCTATTTAGCATCATTGATTGCTCGCGCACTGCAGAAAATAACATTCGAAGTCTGCCTAAATGGGCTTGGCTAGTTATTATCATTTTTGTTCCAGCTATTGGCTCACTTGCTTGGATTATTGCTGGTCGCCCAAAAGGAAATGGCCGAGGTCGCCGCAAAAGAAAGATAGTTCCACCAGATGATAATCCTGATTTTCTTGGGAAGTTATAAGCTCTTAATCATTCTAAAGTAATAGTTTCCGGGCTTTCCTCTACTTTCAACCCGGTCACCTCGTTTGGTAAAGCTATACTTTTCAAAGACAGCAATGGCGCTGGTATTACTCTCCATCACTCCCAATCCTTGAACCATCCAGCCACGCAGACTGGCAACTGAATCTATGTAATTAAAGATCGCTCTAACGGCGCCAGATCCACGATACTTTGGATTAGACCAGAGGCCGCCTAACCAACAAGTTGCCCCAAAGTCACCTACCAAGTTTTCTATATTAATCATCGCTACATCTTTCCCATCAATTGATGCCACTACATATGAAAGTTTTTTGAAAGTCTCTCTCCATTGCTCTTCTGTAAAGTTTTGCTCTTCGTCTAATTTACCAGCAAGTATTGCTGGGCTATCAGCAAGAGCTGCTAGTCGCAGATCTCTTAATCGAGTCCAATCATCACTTGAGAGTTCTGTAACAGTTATCTCTGTGGCCATGTCAGAATTATGCCGAATCGGTGACGGGAATCGAACCCGCACCTCTAACTTGGTAAAAGTTAGCACGCTGCCACTACGCCACACCGACTCGCAGGCGAAGACTGGCTGTAATAAACTCACTTAAAATTTAATTTTTTGCTAATTGTGGACTAGTGCCCTTGTTGAAAAACAGAGGCTCTGAGTTTTTGCTCAGAGCCTCTGTCGTCACCGACTCCAAGTGAAGACTTTAAATCTAGGATTACCAGCCCAAATCTTCACTAATGAGAGTATCTCAGGACTCTTATCAACAATAATGACATTTGATACGGTGGGTATATGAGTATTTCTATCTTGAAAAATGATGAGCTCAATAGATTTGAAATCTATTCTGATGGAGAGCTAGCAGGCTTTGCCGAGTTTAAGGTTGAAAACCAAATGATTTCCTACGCCCATACAGAAATTGATCCTAAATTTGGTGGTCAAGGGTTGGGCAGTCAACTAATAAAAGAAGCTTTAGATGAAGCACTTGAGCAAAATCTTGAAGTTGCGCCCTACTGTTCTTTTGTCTCTGCCTATATTAAGAAGAGTGGTGAGAAGTATCTTCACTTAGTTCCAGAGAGCAAGCGGGCAAAGTTTGATCTATAGACCGCTATAGGTATGTCTTCCACTTCCCCATACATTGATATAGACATAGTTAAATAGATAAGAAGAGCCAGCAATTAGACAGAGCCAGGCTGCCTTTCTTCCCTTCCATCCTGCGGTCACTCGCGCGTGCAAATATGAGGCATAAAGAATCCAGGTAATAAAAGCCCAAGTCTCTTTTGGATCCCATCCCCAGTAGCGACCCCAGGCAGCTTCTGCCCAGATAGCGCCAGAGATAACTGCAAAAGTCCATAGTGGAAATACAAATGCTACTAAGCGATATGAGAGCTGATCTAAGCTTTCAAGAGATGGAAATCTCTTTGCAAACTCTCCTCGCACACCTTTTCTTTCAATACGATCAAGCCAGAGATAGGCACCGGCTACCGTATTTGATAGTAAGAAGATTCCTCCAGAGAGAATTGCTGAAGATACGTGAATCACCAACCAGCTAGATTGCAGCGCTGGAACTAGTGGAGCACTTGGTCGATATAAAAGAGTGATAGCTGTTCCAAGAATTAAGAGAATTAGAATTGAACTAGGTAGACCAAGCCAACTTAAATCAAACTTAAGTCCAATAATGAGATATGCCAGCGCAAAGGTCATTGCTCCAGTTATTGAATATTCATACATATTACCAAGCGGTATTCGCTCTGCTGATATTCCGCGCGCAATTACTGCCAGGGTTAGGGATGCTGTAGCTAATAAGAATACGATGCTTGCTACTTTTCTTGATTTAGTAGTAATACTTCGATCTAGATGCTTATCGCCTGAAATTTTATTGGCACGTAGTGAAAAGGCAGTTTCATAGGTATAAGAGAGAAATGAGAGCGCATAGAGAGCAAGAGCAACATAAATTAGATCATTTGATAGATATGCCCAATCGCTCTGACTCACTTTTGATCACCTAACTCTTGAATCATCTTGCCTATCTCATCTTCTAGCCCTGGTAGCTTATTGAGAGCAAGGCCAGCTATTTCTAAGTTGCCCCCAACTTCTCTAACCCAAATTCGTCTCTGACGAATAAAGAGTGAGATAAGAAGACCTGTGATGGCGAGAATACTTCCAATGAGAGCGTATTGCTTACCGGGATCTCTAACGACTTGAAGGTTTACCCATGGAACTACTCCATTAAATGTGATTGACCCCACCTCAAAGGAGTAGCTCTCACCGATGCTTAGCGCCCAGAGCCCAATTCGCTCCATATCTGTAGTGTCGATTCGATAGATGGATTGTGGAACGCCATCATCCATCTTCAAATCCCCTTTCCAAACTGAAAGTAAAAGCCTTGGATCAAGTAGTTCAGGAAATGAAGAAAACCCACCACGAACTTCATCTCTTGCAGCAGTTGGGAAAAAAGAACTCACAAAGCCAATCTGTGGATCCATATCTGGAACCTTGATTGCACCTATTGAACTTAAGTTTGAATCTTGGGGAAGAAATGGAACTGGGCCTTCGAATTTAACAAGACCTTCGCTATCTCTAACTGTAACAAGAGGTGAGTATCCATTAGCTTGGAGATAAACCCTTGTTGAGCCAAAGGTAAGGGGCTTATTTACCTTAACTATCTGATTGACCTCAGATGAATCTAGCGAATCTTTAGTGGTAACGGTGAGCTCATAATCTAAGGCTTGAGTAGTTTTACGATCATAGGTGGCTGAAAAGTTATTTACTCTAATAGTAAAGGTCGGAAGAGACTCTAGAGAAAAGAGGCGCCCTGGGGTGAGATTGTCATAATTTGTTGGAGTATTAATGAATCGCTCACCAACATTAACTATTGCCTCACCTCGCATGCCAAATACTGAACTTCCAGCAATACCTAATAGAACAACAATTAAGGAGAGATGAAAGAGCAAATTGCCAGTCTCTCTTAAATAACCTTTCTCTGCTGCTATTGATTTACCTGTCTTTGAAATCCTAAATCTATTTTTCTTTAACCACGCTTCAGCTCTCTCAAGGCTAGCCGGGCTTAATTGAAAGCCCTCCATAGTATTTAGCAGTGAGGGAGCCTCAGGTGGAGCTTTAAATATCTCTTTAAAGTAATGAAAAGATCTAGGTAATACGCAACCAACTAGAGATACAAATAGAAGAAGGTAGATAGCAGAGAACCAGGGAGAGCCATAGACATCAAATAAATAGAAGCGATCTAGCCACTTTGCGCCATTTGGATCATCATCAAAGTATTCGCGAACTTTTAGCGGGCTCTGTGTTCGCTGCGGGAATATCGATCCAGGAATTGAGGCAATACCAAGTAATAGAAGCAAAATCAGAGCTGTGCGCATACTTGTTAATTGACGCCATAGATAGCGAAGAAGTGATGTAGTCCCTAACTCTGGCGCGCTCATTAGATCACCGGAATGAAGGAGCTAATGGTGCCGCGTAGCGATGCCATTAAATATTCCCAGAGGCCAAATACTTGAAGTAGCCCAATAGAAATAAGAAACACTCCACCAATAATTGAAATTACCTGACCCCTTTGGATTAGATAGCGACGAAACTTATTTGAGCGCTCTAGAAAGAGTGCAAAGAAAATAAATGGCGCGCCAAGACCTATACAGTAAAAGAGTGAAAGAATTGCTCCTCGCGCAGCGCTTGCCTCAATTAAGGCCAGAGTCTGCACAGCTCCCAGTGTTGGGCCAATACATGGTGTCCAGCCAAGGCCAAACATAAAACCGAGAATCGGCGCGCTTATTAACCCTGTTGAGGCAACAAAAGGGAATTTAAAGGATCTATAGAATTTTTCTGAAAAGAGAAATACCAATCCAAAGAAGATCGTTAGGACGCCAAGAAGGCGCGCAAGAATCGATGAACTACTCAATATCGCATCACCTAGCGCGCCAAAAGCAACACCATAGGTCATAAATAGAAATGCAAATCCAAGAACAAATAAGAATGAACCTAGAAGAACGCGCCCTTTAGATGCAAAAGCTCCTGAGACATAACCTAAATAACCAGGAAGTAGAGGCAATACGCAGGGAGAAGCAAAAGAAATCAACCCTGCAATGAGTGCAACTAAGCTCGCAGCTAAGAGGCTGCCATCAAATACCTGATTAACTAGAAAATCACTCATCGCTCTTCACTCTCTCGATTAACTCCTTAAGTGAGGAGTAAGTGACCTCGCCACTAATTCTTGCTGCAACGCGAGATTTACTATCAATTATTAAGGTTGTTGGAATGGCATTTGGAATTAACTGTCCATGAAACTTGAGCAAAATAGCATCATCAGTTAGTGAGGGATAGGTAATGGCAAAGCGATCAACAAATGATTGCGCAGCAACTCTTGTATCCCTAGTTAGAACTCCTAGGAATTGAACCTCTGGATAGGCAAGAGAGAGTTCTTGCAAGGCTCCTGCCTCTGCTCGGCAGGGAGAGCACCAAGAGGCCCAGACATTGAGAATTAATAGCTTTCCTGGCTCTGCTTGAAAGCTCCCACCACTTAAAGTGGGGCCAGAAATTTCTGGAGCTACTTTCCTCTTATCGGGCGAGATATATGTAGCTACACCATTTCCTGAAATGAATGCCTGCTCATCACCGCTAGTTACTCCATTACTCGAACAAGCTATTAGCAATGGCAAGCAAAGAAGAATTAGAAGTTTTCTCATTTTTTATTATCTGGAAGTAGATGCGCAGCAGGCTCACTATAGGTAAGACCTAGAACTTTTCCACTTTCATCAAAGTGAATACTTGTTACCGAGGCGAGTGTGCATTGACGCTTTCTTGGATCATGAAAGAAAGACCTTCCTTCTATTGATGAACGCATAATCCAAATGGGTAATTGGTGTGAAACAAGTAAAGCATCTTTCCCATCAGCTGCTAGGCGAGCATCGTTAACTGCCTTACTCATTCGAGATACTTGCACTTTATAAGGCTCACCCCAAGAAGGTCGCCAAGGATTCCAGAGATGGCGCCAGGTGGCTGGGCGTTTAATCGCGCCTGAAACATCAAATGGTTTTCCTTCAAAGATATTTTCAGCTTCGATTAAATTTTCATCTGTCTTAATTATCAAACCATGTTGCGCTGCAATCGGCGCAGCAGTTTGCTGTGCTCGCTCTAGTGGAGATGCATGAATTGCTCCGAGTGAAAGCTCTTTACTCCAGGCCGCTACAGCCTTAGCCATTTCATGGCCTCGCTCTGAAAGTTTCCAGCCAGGTTGGCGGCCATAGAGAATATTTCTTGGGTTCTCAACTTGGCCATGGCGGAGGAGATGAACACTCTGTGAAATTGCTGCCTCATCGCTCATAGCCTTAAGCATAAAGGCAGAAGTAATACTGCGCTTTTCGCTACTCTGACTTCATGCCGCGGATAGCTTTCTTTGATGTAGATAACACAATTACCCGTGGATCGACCCTCTATTTTCTAGGTAAGGGTATGTATAACCGTGGTTTTTTCACCAAGCGAGATATCGGGGCTTGGGTTCTTGCCAACATTCGCTTTCGTATGACTGGAACTGAAAAGTCAGAAGTCATTAGTCGTTTTCAAAAGGCTGCAACAGATTTCATTGGTGGCCATGATGTTAAAGAGATTCGAATAATTGGAGAGCAGATCTATAGTGAATTTGTCTCGCCATCTATTTGGCAAGGAACAATTGAACTTGCAAAAGAGCATTTAAGTTCTGGAGATGAAGTCTGGTTAGTAACAGCTTCTCCTGAGGACTTTGCGAACTTAATTGCAGAGCGCCTTGGTTTTACTGGAGCTATTGGAACAAAGGCTGAAATTAAAGATGGTAAATACACCGGAAATCTAAATGGCAAACTTCTTCATGGTAAAGAAAAAGCAATTGCAATTACTGAATTAACAAAAGCGCGGGGGATTAATCTTAAAGATTGTTTTGCATACTCTGATTCTCATAATGACCTGCCACTTCTAAGCGCTGTGGGCCATCCAAGAGCTATCAATCCTGATGCCAAACTTCGTATTATTGCATTTGCGCAGAGCTGGCCGGTACATGATTTTAGAAGGCTACGCTGGTTAAATCGATTCGTTGGTCCTTTTATCTCTCGTCTAGCTGGATTCTGGGTTTTTTCTACCTCAGGAATTAGAAGATCTTCTAGATAATCTTCCAAGCAGACAAGGACTTAACTTCTTCGGTAATGTAGGCCAGTTATGTCGCTAACAGGTGTAGTAAATAGTTCATCGGGCTTTAGCCCTACCTTTGCTGCTGAACTTAGAGAGCGAAGTGATGAAGATTTAGAGAAGTTATTTACTCTCCGGCCAGATTTAATTACACCGATTCCTGCAGATATGAGCTCTCTTGCTACTCGCGCCTGCTCTGCCCCTAGCCTGCTTAGAGCCCTTGAAACGCTAAATCAATGGCAATTCCAAGTTCTTGAAGTCTGCGCCGCCTTAAGAGATCCATTCACAGTAAAAGAAGTAATCACGCTTAGCGAGAAAGCAAGCCAGGAAGTAATTCTTCACTTGCGATCACTTGCTCTTATCTATTCAGATGGGGTTGGTTTTAGATTGCCGAGAGCGGTAAGAGATTTGCTTGGAAATGAACCTGCTGGTCTTGGACCAGAGTCAGCTACAAAAATTGATTTGAAGTTAATAGATAAAGCGCCAGCAGGTGCTAAAGCAGTTCTAGAGAAATTAACTTGGGGTCCACCAAGAGGGCAAGTTGGAGATATTAGAAAGAAAGGAACACCAATAAATTGGCTTCTTGATAATAACTTGTTGATTCCTATTGATACCTCAACTGTTGCTCTTGCCAGAGAGGTTGGAATTTATCTTCGAGGAAATAAAGTTCATAAAGAGTTATTACCTACAGAGCCAAAAATTACTGGAGTAGCTACTAAAGATGTAGATACTCAGAGAGCAGCGCTAGCCTCAATTTCAAATACTCTGCGCTGGGTTGCTGAGCTACTTAATTTCTGGTCAGAGGAATCACCAAGTGCTCGCCAATCAGGAGGGCTTGGAGTAAGAGATCTAAAGAAAGCTGCAGATCATTTAGGGGTTGAAGAAAGTTGCGCTGCATTTATTGCAGAGATTGCTTATCTATCAGGATTGATAAATCTAGAGGCAGATGGGCAGATAATTCCTACAACCCTCTTTGATCTTTGGCAAAACAAAGAGCCAGAGGCTCAATGGAGTGAGCTGGTAAGTCTTTGGAAAGTAACTTCAAGGGTTGCTGGCCTTGTTGGCAGAAGCGAATCTCGAAACTTAACTGCTTTAAGCAGTGAACTTGATAGAAGTAATGCCAGTTTGATTAGAAATCTAACCTTGAATTTGCTTCTTAATAATCCTGGAATATCAGCTAGCCCAGAGAGTGTGAAAGCTGCTGTCCTATGGCGCTATCCCCACCGGCGAGGTATTTCAATTACTTCAGAGTTGGTGCAGTGGACTCTTCGAGAAGCTGAGTGGCTGGGAATTACAGGCGGTGGAGTGCTATCGCCATATGGAGAGAGCCTTTTAAAAGATGAAGAGAACTTAGGAATCAATGGCGCGCTTCCAAAACCAGTTGAACATATTTTAGTTCAGGCAGATAACACAGCTATTGCTCCAGGGCCTCTAACAATAGAGGTTGCTCGAATGCTCTCAACCTTTGCAGATATTGAAAGTAGAGGCGGCGCAACTGTCTATCGCTTTAGTGAGAGTTCTATAAGGCGCGGCCTAGATCATGGACATTCAGGTGAGGAGATTAGAGCTTTCTTGTACAAAGTTTCAAAGAGCGCAATTCCTCAACCTTTGGAATATTTGATTGGTGATGTCGCAAAGAAACATGGAAAGCTTAGAGTTGGTTATGCCAATACCTATATTCGCTGTGAAGATCAGAGTCTAATTGCAGCAATTACCTCTGATAAGAAACTCTTACATATAACATTTCGACAAATTGCTCCAGAGATATTGATATGCGATAGCGAGAGCGGTGAGTTAATGGAGGAGTTAAGAGGCGCTGGATATTTTCCTGCAGGAGAAAATGCCAAGGGAAGTGTTATTAACATGCCAATAGCTAATCGTTCTAAATCAAGACCTAAACCACCGCGAGTAATTGGAGAGCTAAGTAGGCCTTCATCTGCAATATTAAGTGTTGCTATTAGAACGCTTAGAACTGGTGAGCGAGCAGCTGAGCAGCGCCCAGTTGGCCAAATCCCTAGAACAACAGCCAATGAAACAATGGATTTACTTAATGAGTATTTAGGAAAAGGTGTTTCACTGCGTATTGGCTATGCCGATACCAATGGCGGGGTTTCACTTCGAATTATTGACCCGCTCTCAATCTCCCTTGGAACCTTGGTGGCAAGAGACCATGCAACTAATGCCATAACCCCTTTCAAAATAGCCCGAATTACAGGGGTCACTACAGCATGAGTAACGATTACGGCAGACTTCACCTATGAGAGATCAGATGCTCAAAGACCTGCAAGCCCTCGTTGAGTGCGAGAGCCCTAGTAGTGATCTTGCTGCCTGCGCAAACGTTTTAGAGGTTGCAAATCAAATTACAGCGAAAGTAATTGGCACAAGCGCAGAGATAATTCAAGAATCGGGAAGACCGGTCTACTGGC
>CAKZXY010000011.1 GCA_937883945.1 uncultured Clavibacter sp.
TAAAGAGATGATCGATGCCGGTAAGCCGATGCCGGATTACATGAAGAATTACGCCGTTTATTACGCAGGCCCTGCCAAGACTCCAACGGGTATGGCATCTGGTTCTTTTGGTCCAACCACTGCAGGACGTATGGATTCTTATGTCGATTACTTCCAAGGCAATGGTGGATCTTTTGCCATGCTCGCTAAAGGTAATCGCTCAAAGGCAGTTACCGATGCCTGCGCCAAACACGGTGGTTTCTATCTCGGATCTATTGGTGGACCGGCAGCTCGCCTTGCCCAAGATTGCATCAAAAAGGTTGAAGTTCTCGATTTTGAAGATCTAGGGATGGAAGCTGTCTGGAAGATTGATGTTGTTGATTTTCCCGCCTTCATCGTTGTAGACGATAAGGGAAATGATTCTTTCAAGAAACTATGCGCCCGCTAACAATTGGCCTCAAGCCAGAAAATTAAGAGGCAGCCCGAAAACTAAAGTCGCTTCGGCTTAGTAGTAATTACTGCGCTTGAACTTTGACCAAGCGCTACATGGTGTGTCATAGCGAATATCGATATAGCGAAGTCCCCAACGAATCTGAGTAACAGGGTTGGTGCGCCAATCGGTTCCAACTACCGCCATCTTGTCAGCAGGTAGCGCCTGTGGAATTCCGTGGGCGCCACTTCGCTTATTGCGGGCCTTGTAATTCCAATTACTCTCTTTGGTCCAGAGGCTATTAAGGCATGAGTACTCGCGATCATTCCAAGAATATTCAACGTTCATGATCGCCTTAGCGACTCTCTTTGCGCCAAGCTCTTCACGGGCTTGGTTGACCTGCTCCATTGCATAGGCAACGAGCGCCATCTCTGAGGTCTGGCCGATCAAGGCAGCCGATGGCATATTGCCCGCGACGGTGAGGTTCTTGGAAGCTGGCAGAGCCAGACGAGTGGTCATGGGAAATTCGAGGCCATAGGCAGTTGTCTGGGAGGTCGCGATAAAGAGCATCGAAGCGACCATCGTCCAGAGCGCCGGCTTGAAGTGCTTGGAGGTTTTGAGGCAGGCAAGAGCGGCGAAGAAGTCACGGATATCTCGTGTCATCTGACCTGCTCCTAACTCTGCTCGCGTGGCAACGTGGCCTCAAAAATCTAAATGATCGAGGCCCGCGTTCTTGGGGAATGGTGAAAGAGTGGCAAGGGATAGGGCCTGTCGCAAATTAATCCCTGCGTGAGTCGCAGATTCACAGGAAAGAGGGGCGCTGTGGATAGGCAAAAGCGCAGGTCAGTTAGGGCAAAGTCTTATATGTCCGATTTGTCGCTGTGAGATATAAAAAGGGGAGGTAAGGGGGTGAGAGCGAGCGCTAAACCGAGCTGTTAAGCCTAGTGCTTCACCAATGGTTTTGTTACCGATTAAGGTAGCTCCAGCTCCATCTACAATGGCAGAGGAATTAGCG
>CAKZXY010000012.1 GCA_937883945.1 uncultured Clavibacter sp.
TAAGACTTCAAAAATTTATGGCCGATTGTGGCGTTGCTAGCCGTAGAGCCTGCGAGGAACTCATTGAGCAGGGTCGGGTTAAGGTTGATGGCAAGGTAATTCGCACTCAAGGTCTAAAAATAGACCCGATAAAGACTAAAGTTGAAGTTGATAATGAAACAATTATTGCCGTAAAAACCAAAACTTATCTTGCATTTCATAAACCTTTAGGGATTTTGTCCACCATGTCAGACCCTGAAGGACGCCCCTGTCTAAGTGATTACTTTATTGATTGGAAAGAACGCCTCTTTCACGTTGGCCGTCTAGATAAAGAGAGTGAAGGTTTGATCATCGTTACTAATGATGGCCAATGGGCGCATGAAGCTACCCATCCCTCGTTTGAGGTTAAGAAAACATACCTCGTAGCAACTGAGGAAACTCTGCCCAGGGCAGCCTTCGATCAACTTTCTAGAGGGGTTGAATTAGATGATGGACTTGCCCGCCCCTTGGCAGTTAATCGCTTTGGAGGCTTTATTGAAATTGTGATCCATGAGGGAAGAAACCATGTTGTTAGAAGGATCTTTGATGAGATCGGCTTTCCGGTCACTCGCTTGATTAGGACAGCTTTTGGTTCAATAAAACTAGGGGAGCTGCCAAGTGGCAAATGGCGAGCGCTTAATGAGGTCGAAATAACAAATCTATAAATTGACATATGTATAAAACGTTTTATAGAAATATTGGTAATCTAGAAAAGCAATTTATCTATAAATAGGTTTTTGTCTTGGTGTTTAAAGTTAATATATCGATATTTATCAGCACAAAAATGATGCCCAATATCGATAAATAGTTTTTTAGGCAGAACTGATAGCAAGGGGAGAATTGTCGATAAAAGCTTGAGGTCTATCTCAAAGCGAGATGCCTATAAATCGATAAAACACTATAACGCCTTCCCACGAGGAAGTGGGTTAGACGGGTAAAATCCGATAGTGACTGTACGCGCTATCCGAGGGGCTATTCAGATAGACCGTGATGACCCGGTCTTGATGCAAGAGGCTGTTGTAGAGCTGGTTTCGAAAGTTCTTGAGGCCAATCAACTTACCAATACCGATTTGATATCTCTGCTTTTCACCTGCACCCCGGATCTTGTTAGCGACTTTCCCGCTGCCTCGGCTAGGGCAATGGGCCTTGAGAAAGTTCCCCTAATCTGCGCAGTTGAGATGGCCGTGCCTGCAAGTCTTCCAAGGACTATTCGCTTGATGCTTCATTGCCATACTGAGTTAGATCAGGATCAAATCTCGCATATTTACCTTCGCGGCGCTGTGATTCTTCGCAAAGATATAGCCCAGTAATGAACGCGCAAGCTCCTCTGCAGATCAGCGCGGTAAAAATCGTAGGAGCAGGCTTGATTGGAACCTCGATTGGTTTAGCTCTGGCGCAACAAGGGGTTTCTATAACAATAGAAGACGCTGATGAAAAGGCTCTCGCTCTCGCCAGGGATCTTCTTGCGCCATACATAAAGGCGAGCGGAGGAGAGAAGAAGGAATTTGACTTAGTTGTTATCGCAACCCCACCAGCATCTGTTATTGGCGCGCTAAAGTCTGAATTTGTTATCAACCCTAAATCTGTATTTATAGATGTTAGTAGTGTTAAAACCAACCTTATACACGAGATAGAGGTATTACCGGCTCTTTCACAGAGCTTTGTTGGAACCCACCCAATGGCAGGACGCGAAGTCTCAGGAGCATCCTCTGCCCAGGCAGATCTCTTTAATGGAAGAGCATGGATAATTACTCCAACTTCTAATAGTTCAGATCTCGCCATTGCCATAGCCAAGCAATTAATTAAAGCCCTTGGAGCAAGTAGTTATGAGATGAACGCCCAGGATCATGATCATTTAATGGCCAGAATCTCACACCTTCCTCAGATCGCATCAACGCTAATAGCGAGTGAAATTCAAGAGCTAGGCGCTGGTTTTGAGCTCTCAGGGCAAGGCCTTAGAGATATGACAAGAATCGCTGGAAGTGATCCTCTGCTTTGGAGCGAGATACTTTTGGAAAATAAAAAAGAGGTGATTAATACTCTTGATCAATTTATTTCAAGAGCCCTCGCACTTAAAGGCGCAATCTCTGATTCGAAGCAAGATGAGATAGAGGCGATTTTTAAAAAGGGAAATTCTGGGCGCGCAAAAGTTTCTGGCAAGCATGGCGCCAAACCAAGAAACTATCTCCATCTATTGGTAGTTATCAAAGATGAACCTGGGGCCCTTAGTCGATTATTTACCGAATGCGCTCAAATTAAAGCCAATATTGAAGATCTCTCGATCGAGCATTCACCAGGTCAGGAAAGTGGTTTAATCACACTAGCCTTCTCTCCTGAAGATGGTGAGCGCGTTGAAGCTCACCTAAAGAAACAAGATTGGAAGGTTCATCGTCGATGACAGTAGTAGTTGCGATGGATGGTCCCAGTGGATCTGGAAAGTCATCCACTGCAAAAGCTATAGCTAAGCGAGCTGGTTGGTTATATCTAGATACTGGCGCGCTC
>CAKZXY010000013.1 GCA_937883945.1 uncultured Clavibacter sp.
CTGGCAGAAAGTTGCCACGCTACGGGCTCTCTATGGATATATGTGGTCTCATCCTGGAAAGAAATTGCTCTTTATGGGTTCTGAATTTGCTCAAAATGATGAGTGGAGCCATGAGAAATCACTTGATTGGCATCTAACTCAATATGGCGAACATAAGGGAGTTCAAGATTTAGTCAGAGATCTAAATTCACTCTATAGACAAAACCCTGCGCTCTGGCAGAGGGATAGTTCAAGCGATAGTTTTACTTGGTTAGTTGGTGATGATGGAGCAGGAAATACTCTGGCATATCTTCGCTCGGCTGATGATGGTTCTGAAATAATCTCAATTACAAACTTCTCACCAGTTCCACATGAGCAGTATCACCTGCCAATTCCTAAAGTAGGAAAATGGGTAGAGATTTTAAATACTGACGATCTGAAATATGGTGGCTCTGGTGTGATAAATAGTGAGATAAAGATTGAGCAGAGACAACTTCGAGGATTTGAAACCTCAGCAATAATTCGCCTTGCTCCCCTTGCAACTATCTATCTAAAGCTCAATTAGCTTCGTTTAGGCTGACTTGCGGCTGTTACAAAGAAAGCCACGAGAATCAACATAACTCCAGGAATTGCCAAAGCGACAGGAAGACTTGCTGCTCCTGCGACAAGGGAGATCACCCCACGACCAATGAATGTAAGTACCTGATTGACGGCTCCAAGCTCTGCAACAGCAACTCCGCCTGGTTTATCAGAGCGAGCGCTGGCATAACCGAAAAATAAAGGACCAACAAAGGAAATTCCAAAGCCTGTTAGGAAAAATCCGAGGCAAAAGACGGTATATCCAAGAAATAAATTACTCTCTTTGATCTGCATGCTCAGAGCGAGAGAAGTCAGAAAGATAGTTCCGCCAGTAATAACAAAGGGTTGAACTATCTCTTTATCGCTTCGATCTCCCTTAATCCTGCTATAGCTGAACCTTCCAATGATCATCGCTCCCATAAATAAGAAGTAGGGGGCAACGGCAAGTGATTTGCTTACCTTAAATTCCTGGCGCGCCATAATAGTGGCCCAATCTCCAATTGATATTTCCAGCATTAAGGCGCATAGAAAACCAAGAGTAACTACCCAATCAATTCGAAAAGAAGAAATCAAGGTTTTAAAGGTGACAACTTCATCGCTCTCGTTAACTTCATTTCCTTTGAGCAAAACTTGTTTTGAAGCTCTTATTGATCTAATCGTCAAAAGATAGACAATTAAAACTAATGTTAAAATATGCCAATTCAATGATACAAAAGAAGATATCAATAGCGCGATAAAAGCAGTTGTAACTGCTCCTGCGCTCCACAAACCATGAAGCATGGGAATAATCGGTTTTCCACTCTCAGTCTGGCGGTGTAGAGCCTGAGCATTAATTGCTATGTGGTAAGAAGCCCAAGCATAACCACAAGTAATGTTAATGATAAGAAAAAATAATGGATTGCTTAATTCAATAAGTACCGCAATAGTCAAGTAAGTAACCGTTGAGCTGATGATTAAGACTTTGTAGACACCAACGCGATGAACTATGTGGCCAATGGTTAACATCGAGGTCAAAGCCCCTATTGATCCAGTGCTCATTAAAAATCCGAAATATGTTGTGGAGACCCCAAGATTTGCCTTTACATCGGGAAGGCGAGGAGCCAGACACATAACCCCAATACCGAAGAGGAAGAAAAAGGCTTGTAGATGGCGCAGTTCGCTACGTTCTAGAGGTTTATTCAAAACAAGGCGCTCGCTAACTCATTTCTAGAACGGATTAAATCAGGATCAGCAGGATCTACTAACTGGAAGAGTAATAATAGGTGCTCCTTAGCTTGCTTCTTCTCATCCCCGCTGGAGTTTTTAACAAAATTTATCAGCCTTGCAAATGCATTTTTTTGCAGCCCTTGTGCAATCTCCACATCAGCAGCCATTACCGCCTTGGCAATAGATGTAGGTTCACTATCGGCATCTTTTATAGTAAGAGCAGGATTTAGAGCTGAGATACGTAGCATTAACTCACATTGTGCAAGACCAATCTTGGCAACTGGCTCATCGGGTTTTCTCATAAGCCAATTTCGATAAGCCATTGCAGCTCCCGAGTAATCCCCATTTTCCAAAGCGCTTAGCGCAGCAGCCTCCTCTGGTTCCATTGGAATCTCTTTTACCTCTGGGACTTCAACGTTTAAACCTTGTTCTTTTGCTAATTCGAATAGCTTAGTTATTACCATGACAATCTGTTCTCTTGGATAGATGCGATCAAAGAGCGCAACAGGTTGCTCATTTATAAATGCAATTGCAAATGGAACTGCAGTAATTTTCAGCGCCTGCGCCAATTGCACTTGAGTATCAGCATTAATCGCTCCAAAGATCCAACTCTCATTATCTTCTTTTGCAATACTTGCCATTAGCTGCCTTAGCTCAACAGTTGCTTCACTTCTTGGCGAGTAGGCGAGTAGAACCACAGGTTTTTCTTTAGAGCGGGCAACGTAATCAGCCATAAAGTTTTCAACAGTTGCCTCATCACTTGCAGTAGCACCTACTTCAACTTTTGGTTTAGTTAGCGAGCTCAAATCAAAGGCTCGACCAAAACCAGCAGGAGGCATGCTCATAGCGTTATTCTCTCAAAGACTAGGAGCACCAGAATCCATTCTCTCTGGCAATACCTTTGAAATGTAGTCATTGGTAGCAAATTCAAGGCCTAAATCTCGCCCTGCCTTCTCACCCAAATACCAACGATGTTCAAGAACTTCATGAAAAAGCTGGGCATCCTCTACTCGCCCTCGCATTGCAGCAGGAACTGTATTGATGACCTTATAGAAAACTTCATCAAGCCAGCGCTTGGCAGCTTCTTCTTTCTTGGGAGTTTTCTCAACTTCACGCGATCTAAATCGATCAAATGAGGCCAATATTCTCTTTGCCTGAAGTTCCTCAGTCTCAAGGCCCATAAGTTCAAGTAATCGATGTGAGTGATAATTCGGAGCAACCAACTTTGGAATAAAAGTCACTGTTGATTTATCGCCAGCTAATTGAATATCTACCTCTTCCACTGCAAAGCCGATATCTTGCAGCGAACGCATCGCTCTCTCCACCGCATGCCTATCCCCTGCTGGCAAGACTTGAGGTTCACTAAGTGATTTCCATATCTTTCGATATCTAGTAATTACGGATTCGCTTGCTCTGATGGGATCCATAGCTGGAAAGAGAACTCCAGCTATCTTAAGATCTTCAAGTTCTGCAGCAACATTAAATCTTGCAAGCTCTAAGTCATGCTCTCGCTGTCCATCACTTAACTTCTTTTGAAACTCTCCAGTTTCGGCATCAACTAAATAAGCAGCAAACCCCTCAGCATCCCTTCTAAATAAAGTATTTGAAAGGGAACAATCTCCCCACCAAAATCCCAGTAAGTGAAGACGAACCAGTAGATATGCCAGAGCGTTGGCCATATTGTTAATTTCATGTTGGGTTATTTGACCACTTAAAATGACTCTATAGGGAAGTGAATAAGGCAAGAATCTAGTAACAATTGCGCAAGGTAGCTCTTCGGCATTTTGGCTGTGGCGATTGGTAACAATTGCTACCTGAGCAACAGCTGGTGCTCCCCTGAGGCTTAATTCACGCAAGGCTTCATACTCACGCACTGCAAACTCTTCAACGGTTTCCTTTACTGCATAAATTTCACTTGCAGGATCTGAGGTTGAGCGAACTAATCTGACAATATGGCGGGAAATACCGCGTTGAGCTGCCAGAGTTTCATCCTCGGGCCACTGCTCCAATGGAATATGCCAGGGCAGGTTATAAAGGGCTGAGATTTCCTCGCCTAGTCCTTTTATATGTAATTGTTTATCTGTCGCTGCCACTGCTGCATTCTTTCAGGCTTTAGACTAGTTATATGGCGAAAATTAGAAGAGTTCTTAAAAAAGTTGGAGTAAAGCCATCTAAAGTTCAAGAAATTCAAGATTTTGGAAAGAAAGGTGCTCCACTTAACACTCAACACCCCTTCTATTTTGGCTTTCTTGCTGCCTCCGGCGCTTTAGTGGCGATAGCTCTACTGCGCGCTCTTCAATCAGCCAGCCAGGTATTTGTTCTGATAATTATTGCGCTCTTTTTAGCCATGGGGCTAAATCCCACAGTCGATGCGCTGCAATCTAGAAAACTAAGTAGATCAGTAGCAGTTTCATTAGTGGTCTTTATTGCCATTGCAATTATTACTTTATTTGCATTCGTTGTGATTCCCCCTGTCGCTTCACAAGGAAATGATCTTCTGGAGAGTGCTCCACAGCTATTAGATTCACTTCGAAATAACGCCACTATCAATCAGCTAAATAATGATTATGGCTTCATTGACTCTCTAGAAAAAAAGTTTGAAGAGTGGATCTCTGATGGAAAGATAGTAACTGGAGCATTTGGTGGAGTTCTTGGGGTGGGAAGAACTGTCCTATCTGGCGCTTTCTCAGCCCTGACAGTTTTAGTCCTAACCCTTTACTTCTTAATTTCTCTGCCATCGGTAACAAAAATCTTTTATCGCCTAGCTCCAGCATCAAGAAGAGCACGGGTTTCAAGTATTGGTGATGCAATAATTTCTCGAGTTGGAAGCTTTGTTGGAAGTCAGGTACTAATTGCAGCCCTTGCTGCTCTATTTGTCTTTGCTCTTGCCTTAGGAATAGATCTTCCATATGCCGCAGCTCTAGCAATGGTGATTTTATTTGTAGCCTTAATTCCATTAATTGGCCACTTTCTTGGAGCTAGCATCGTAGTTTTAGTTGCCCTTACCCAATCACCAAGTAAGGCCCTTCTTGCTCTAATTCTTTACACCGTATATGTTCAGATTGAAAATTTCATTATTACGCCAAGAATTATGAAGCGCTCACTTGCCATTCCAGGCTTAGTAACAATAGTTGCCGCGCTTCTTGGCACATCACTTCTTGGTTTAGTTGGTGGAGTTCTAGCCGTTCCAATTGCTGCTGCAATTCTTCTAATTATGGATGAAGTGGTATTTCCAAAAACTGATAACGCCTAGCTTAAATTTCGAGGGGCAGAGGCAGGCGCTTGGGAGCAATGACTTTAACGATTTCACTTAAGACTCTATGCACAAGAGGCTCTCCCACCCATAAGTGTTTACCATCTTTAACAGCAATAAGTTCAACTTGAGGAATTGGAGCAAATCGCTGCTTAGCTTGATCTGGCTTTAGATAATCATCAAACTCTGGAATTAGCGCAGTGACACCTCTTCCATCCTCTCCCCAGAAAGCAAGGTCATCATCTGTTGAGAAGCGCAGAGGTGGTGAGAGAAGTATTAGCCCCATTACTCTTTTATCTCGGGCATATTTCAAAGCTAAATCACTTCCAAAAGACCAACCACTTACCCATAACTTCTTCATGCCAAGTTGATCGAATGAGTAGTTAATTGCTGCAACTACATCTTCTTTCTCAGCAATCCCTTCTTCAAATTGACCTTCACTTATTCCTTGATCACTTTTTGTGCCGCGAGTGTTAAAGCGGATCACGTTAATTCCTGCTAATTCTGGAAGGCGATTTGCAGCTTTTTTATAGATATGGCTATCCATCATCCCGCCATGGGTTGGCAGTGGATGAAGGCAGAGCAGGCCAATTCCCTGCTCATCTTGGATTGGCCTAGCAATTTCACCTATTAACTTGAGCCCATCGCTGGTGAGAAAGGTAATAGCGCTGCGCTCGGCGGGCAGAACTGTGCTGGGTCGTATCAACTCCGCCATGCCTGTAAGTTTATCCCTGAGTATGAAAACCTTCGAATCCTTAAATCCGGCAACCGGCGATGTAATTGGGGTATTTCCTCAAACTTCTGCCAAAGAAGTCGATGAAGCTGTTGCTAAAGCAAATGTTGCAAGTGAACATTGGGCTTCTCTAAGTTTTAGAAAGCGCGGAATCATCCTTCGTGATTGGGCTTCGCTATTAACCCGCGAGATTGAAAGCAGCGCAGATTTAATTCATCGCGAGACTGGAAAGCCCTTAAGTGATGCTCGCCTTGAAGTCAGCATTGCAATTGAACATATTGGCTGGGCAGCAAAATATGCGCCAAAAGTTCTAAGTGATCAATCTCGCCCCTCAGGTTTATTAATGTTTAATATGGCTGCAAAAGTTCAGAGATCACCCTTTGGCGTAATTGGAATTATTGGGCCATGGAACTATCCATTTTTTACACCTATCGGCTCTATCGCCTATGCCTTAGCAGCTGGAAATACCGTAGTTTTTAAGCCAAGTGAATTCACTCCAGCAGTTGGATCATGGCTTGGAGAGAGTTGGAAACGTATCGCTCCCTTTGCAGATATCTTCATGGTGGTAACTGGTGGAGGTGATACTGGAGCCGCTCTAACTAAGTCTAAAGTGGGAAAAATATCATTTACAGGATCAACTAAAACTGGAAAATTAGTTGCAGCAGCCTGTGCGCTTAATATGACTCCGGTGCTACTTGAGTGTGGCGGCAAAGATGCAGTTCTAATAGATCGAGATGCTGATTTAAAGAAAGCTGCCGAAGTAACGCTCTGGCACGCTATGGCTAATGCGGGTCAATCTTGTATTGCAGCAGAGCGAGTTTATGTTCACAGAGATGTTGCTGAGAAATTTTCTAATTTAATTGTGGAGCAGGCGACAAAAATCAAAGCAGGCTATGAAGATGGGGCTAACTACGGCCCGGCCACCATGCCATCTCAATTAAAAGTAATCAAATCACATATCGATGATGCAGAAAAACGCGGAGGGCGCTTTCTCTTTGGTGATAAGTCTGCTGTAAAAGGTAACTTTGTTAGCCCTGTGATTCTGGCTGATGTCCCTGAGGATTCAAAGGCAATTTCTGATGAGACTTTT
>CAKZXY010000014.1 GCA_937883945.1 uncultured Clavibacter sp.
TGCGATGAGGGAGTGACAAAGCCAATTTGATCTAGCAATAATTTATCGCTCCATCTTTGATAATCACTTATCTGCCAACCTTTTCTTGTAAAGGCCACAATTGAAAGTTCTGGCTCCATAAGAAGTTCTAGATTGGGATGCTCTTTTATTAACTGGGCACTCACTCGCGCTAGATCCATAGTCTTATCCATCGACTCGGCATATTTATCGGTGCCATGGGTTGCAAGTGAGAACCAGAATGGCAGTCCTCTAACTCTTCTTGTTAGATGAATTGCATAATCAGATGGATTCCATTGCCCTGAATCTAATGTCTCTAGATATCCCGCATGTTGAGTATGTGCTGCCCTTGCAATTTCTGGGTCTCTGTAAATTAAGGCGCAAGCATCAAAGGGAGCAAAGAGCCATTTATGGGGATCGACAATAAATGAATCTGCTAATTCAATTCCACTAAATAACGCCTTACTTCTTGGCGAAGCAAGGGCAGCAAGACCATAGGCGCCATCTATGTGATACCAAATGCCACGCTCACTTGCTATCTGCCCAACACCTTTTAAATCATCAATGATTCCAAGATTTGTACTTCCTGCAGTTGCTACAACGGCAAAGACTCTGTGATCTGGATTTGCTAGGTGGTATTTATCAATCTCAAAGGCAGTTGTGCTGCCTTGCATCTTCTCATTTTTATCTGTGGGAATTGTTAAAACTTCAACATCCATAACATCTGCTGCAGATTTAATTGATGAGTGAGCCTGACTTGAAGCAGCAATAACCCATCTCTTAACACTTGGATATTTAGCTCTTGCGCTATGGCGAGCGGCAACAAGTGCTGAGAGATTTCCAATCGTTCCTCCTTGAACAAATACTCCCCCAGAGGAACTTGGAAATTGCGCTAAATCACTAAGCCATCTAAGCGCTTGGTTCTCAGCAAAGACTGCTCCTGCTCCCTCCAGCCATGAACCGCCATAAAGAGCTGATGCGCCAACTACCAAGTCAAAGAGCGTTGCTGACTCTGTTGGAGCAGAGGGGATAAATGCTAAATATCTTGGATGATCTGTTGAGATGCAGGCTTGAGCAAGGACATGTTTAAAGATATCTAGAGCTTTATCACCGCCAAGACCTTTTGTGGTGATTGTTTCTCCAACTTCGTTATAGAGCTCTTCATAACTCCATGGTCCATCAAGTGGAGGATCTTTCTTAAGTCTTATTAATGAGTACTCTAAAATCTTTGCAGCTAGGGCATCGATTTCTTCATCGAACTCATGCATCCCCGAATAGCGCCTTTCGCTTAGAGCTTCTCACAATATTTCTGAGCATAGTTGGAAAAACAAATGCATGTAGCGGAACAATCGCATACCAGTAGAGCTGGCCACCTAAACCTCGCGGTGAAAAGGTTGCCTCTTGAATGATGTGGACCTTATCTCCCTCTTGCTTAATCCTAAACTCGAGCCAAGCCTTTCCTGGAAGAATCATCTCGGCATAGAGGCGTAATACTGACTCTTTCTCAACAACCTCAACTCTCCAGAAATCTAAACCATCGCCGGCGCGAAGATGTTTGGGATCTCGCCTACCTCTTCTTAAGCCAACTCCACCAACTAGGCGATCAATGACTCCTCTTGCCCACCAGAGAAAATCTGCGCCATACCAACCAACATCTCCACCGATTTGTTCAATAGATTTCCAGACACAATCAAGTGGAGCATCGGCCAATACCTCGCGTTTATCGCGCAGAATCATCTCTCCTGCCCAATCAGGATCACTCTGAGCTTTCTGCCATGGAGCAGTTGGGGATGTGGCATCAGACCAACGCGTCTCTACTTGGTTAGCACTAGTTCGAGAGAGGGCTAAATCGATAGCTGTACTTACACCGATTAACCCTTCAGGTGGCTTTGGAATTAACTTATCGACGCTCTTGCTCGGGTCGGCGACTGTCTCGCTAATTAATGAGCCAACTAGTGGGCGAGCAAGGCCGGTGGGAACCGGAGTGACAAAACCGATCCATAAGCTAGAGAGCTTCGGTGTTAATACTGGGACTTTAATTATCCATCGGCGGCGAAGGCCTGATGCTTTGGCAAACTTCTGCATCATATTTGCGTAGGAGAGGATATCTGGTCCACCAATGTCAAAGACTCCTGATACTGGTTCTTTTAACTTTGCTACATTAGTTAAATACCAGAGCACATCACGTATTGCAATTGGGTGAGTTAAGTTAGAGACCCATTTAGGAGTAGTCATCACTGGCAGGCGATGGGTGAGGTGTCGGAGCATTTCAAATGAAGCAGAGCCAGATCCAATAATTATTCCAGCTCGTAACTCCATTACAGGCACTTTCCCTGATGCTAGCAATTCACCTGTACGTGTCCGTGACTTTAGGTGTTTACTACTATTTTTATCATTAGCAATTCCGCCTAAATAAAGAATCTGTGAGACTCCCGCTTCTTGGGCTGCTCTAGAAAAATTATCTGCCATAGCTGCTTCAATCTCATCAAAGTGTGATCCCACTCCAATTGAGTGAAGAAGATAATAAGCGGTATGAATTCCTTTTAAGGCAGCTAGCGTCTCTTGATAATTACTAGCATCACCTTGGAATACCTCAACTTCATTTATCCAGGGTTGGCCTTCGACTTTATCTCTGTTGCGAACTAGTATTCGAATGGAGATCTCTTCATTAAGTAGCGCCCGAACTAAACGACCCCCTACATATCCTGAGGCCCCTGTCACTAGTATTTTTCGGGCCGGGTTCATAGGTATAACAGTAGACTTACCTACCTTATGCGGCCAAAGGTAGTCATTCTGGGGGCGGGTTTCGGTGGGCTCACCGCTGCCCGGGCTCTTGATTCAGTAGCCGATGTCACTCTAGTTGATCGCCACAACTTTCAAACTTTTCTCCCACTGCTCTATCAGGTATCAACCGCAGGGCTTGCCGCAGATCATGTCGCCTATCCCATCCGTGGCGCACTTCGAAAAACAAAAGTGAAGTTTCGTATGGGCTCGCCAATATCAGTTGATCATAAAAATAAGAGCGTTAAATTAGATTCCAGCGAAGTTCTAGATTTTGATTATCTAATTGTGGCTCTTGGCTCTGCCACCAATGATTTTGGTATCAAGGGCGTTGCTGAACATAGCCTTGGAATGAAGAGCGTAGGCGAGGCTCTAAACATTCGCTCTGAGATTATGCGCAGATTTGAAGATCTCTGTCGCTTTGAAGATGATACGAAGTTTTCAATTGCGGTAGTTGGAGGAGGTCCTACTGGCGTTGAGATGGCTGGAGCAATTGCAGAGCTAAAGCGTGGTCCCCTAAATTCTGATAACTCAAGTGCTGCAAAAAATATAAGTGTTTATCTGATTGAAGCTGGTTCAAGGCTACTTCCATCACTTTCTGAGAAATCATCAGCGCGTACCAAGAAAGATTTGGAAAAGTTAGGAGTCACAGTTTTAACTCAAGCTGCAGTTGCTGAAGTAAAACCAAGGCAGATCCTCTTTAGTGATGGGAGAAGCATCCCTGCTGAAGTAACTATCTGGGCAGCAGGTGTTAAGGGCGAGCCGGCGATGAAAGCGCTGGCACTTCCGCAAGATGGAATAAGAATTGCAGTTGAATCGAGCTTGCAAGTGAGTAATTATCCCTATGTATTTGCAATCGGAGATATTGCTGGGGCAAGAGGAAAAGATGGAAAATATTTACCTATGGTTGCACCCGTTGCTATGCAGCAAGCTAGATTTGTTGCAAAGCAGATCGCAAGATTAGTTAAGAATGAGCCTCTAAAAGAGTTCTCCTATATAGATAAGGGCTCTATGGCAACGATTGGAAGAAATAAGGCAGTAGTTGAAGTTAAAGGTCTTCGCCTCACCGGAACTATTGCTTGGTATGCCTGGCTCTGGCTCCACCTCTTCTATCTCCTTGGCGGGCGCAACAAAATCGGAACGATGGCAGATTGGACTTGGAATTATTTAACCTTTGATCGCGGCAATCGTCACATCATGGATATTTCATGAGTTTTATCGATCTGCGGGGCCATCAGATCTGGCATCAAGAGTGGAGTAAGCGAAAGACAGAACCATTACTACTACTTCATGGTGGTTTAAGTTCAACTCAGAGTTTTGCTCCCAAAATACTTCCATCTGTTAAGAGAACTCACCATAGCTATGGTTATGATCGAAGCGCACATGGTCGAACCAAAATCCGTAAAGGTTTCTACCACTTCAACTTCCAAAGAGATGAAGCAATTGCCTATATCGAAGATGTAATAAAGGGCCCAACACACATAATTGGTCATAGCGATGGTGGAATAATTGGATTGATGGTGGCTATCGCAAGACCTGATTTAGTAAAGAGCTTGGTAGCAATTGGCGCTAATTATCATTATGACTGCGGCCTTAATCTTCAAACATTTAATGGTCAAGTTGATGAGATGGAAAAAGATAAGTTTGCTAAACAATCTGGCCAGCCAAGAGAACTTTTAGTTGAGATAACAGCAAAGGCTCATAAAGTCTGGGCTAGTGAGCCTAAGATGAGTAAGACACAATTAAAGAAAATTAAGTGCTCTACCTTGATTTTAGCTGGCGATGATGAGCCATTTTCAACTGAACATACTGCATCACTTTATGAAGCAATTCCGAGCGCTCAATTAGCAATACTTCCTGGCACATCTCATGCTGTTTTAAAAGAAAAACCTAAATTAGTTAAGCAAATATTGAAAGACTTCTATAGAAATCCAGGGCTGCCGTTAACTCTCTCGCCAAATCGCAGGCTAAAACAGAGCCTAGGAGCTAGTAGTAACTCTTAACGCCCCATAAGCATGCTCTGGCACAAATGGTTTATCTGGAAGTACAGATTTAATTCTTTTATATGGACTCTTTTGAGTAGGGCGAGGATCTAACTCTGCTTTATTTGGCCAGAGAGAAAATGCACGTTCTGCCTGCGCCGTAATAGTTAGAGATGGATTAACGCCAAGGTTTGCAGTCAGGGCTGAGCCATCGACTACATGAAGGCTCGGATAATTCCAAACTCGGTGATATGGATCTATCACTCCCTTACTTTCATCACTTCCAATTACACAACCTCCAACAAAGTGGGCGGTAAAGGGGGCGCTAATTAGATCGCCAACATGGCCTCCAGCAATTCCGCCATACTTATCAGCAATTCTTCTAGCTACTTCATTTGCCGCTGGAATGTAGGTGGCATTTGGTCTATCGCTATCGTTTTTTGAAGTTAAGCGCCAACCAAGTAATCCCTTCTTTGAAGAGACTTTGATTGAGGAATCTACATTCTGCATCACAAGTGCAATAACAGTTCTCTGGCTCCAGCTTCTTACATCAAATATCTTAAAAAACATTATTGGATTTCTAGCTGCATTTCTTATCCAATTTCTGCGCCTCTGCTTAGCTGCGCTTCCATCAGTCATAATTGTCTGTAGAAGGCCCATCAAATTAGAACCCTTGCCATATCTAACTGGCTCAACATGGGTGTTTTCATCTGGGAAAAAAGATGAGGTGATTGCAGCGCCTTTAGAGAAATCAATCGCGCTCTTTCTAGGCATTATTGCCCCTGTTAGCGCCTCAGAGTTAGTCCTAGATAAGCTGCCAAGAGTTGGTGAAAGCCTTGGCAGAGATCCTTTATCTCTCATGCGATGGAGCAATTTCTGAGTGTTATAAGTTCCAGCCGCTAGAACTAAGTCTTTAGCAATAAATACTTTATTTCTACCAAACCAAGAAGAGCTACCTCTTGCGGTAATTTTCCAATCTCCATTTTCAACCTGTTCAAAGCTCTCAACTGTTAGCTCTGGGAAAACTATCGCTCCTGCCTTTTCAGCAAGGCCTAAGTAATTCTTTGGCAAAGTATTTTTAGCATTGAAGCGACAACCTGTCATACATCCACCACATTGTTGGCAGCCATTTCGATCTGGACCTACACCACCAAAGTAAGGATCTTTCTCAAATACTTTTGGCCCTGATCCAAAGTGCACACCAAGTGGAGCCATTTTAAAACTATCGCCAACGCCCATCTCCTCTGCAACATCTTTCATTGCTTGATCAGAGGCAGAGAAGTAGGGATTTTTAGTTACTCCTAAAACTCTCGATGCTTGGTCATACCAAGGAGCAAGCTCTGATTTCCAATCAGTTATGCCGGCCCATTGTTTATCTTCAAAGTAAGAATCAGGCGGGGTATATAAAGTATTTGCATAAACTAAAGAACCACCGCCAACTCCAGCTCCAGCTAAAATCAAAACATCGGGCAGGGCATGAATTCTCTGAATTCCTCTCAAGCCAAGTCGAGGAGCATAGAGAAATCTTGATAATCTCCAAGAAGTCTTAGGAAAATCCTTATCTTCAAATCTTCGTCCTGCCTCAATGACAGCGACTCGATAACCTTTTTCCGTTAAACGAAGCGCCGCAACTGATCCCCCAAAGCCAGAGCCGACAATGACAACATCGAACTCTTGAATTTTGCTAGCCATAGCGACAAGGCTACACCGAGCCCTTTTTTAGGCAGCGTTACTGATTAAATCCTTGCGCTCTTGCCTGCTCTGATGTCCTATCTTTTGGGCTTTTTCAATTGTCTTTGGTGGCTCTTGTGCCTTTAATCGACTTACTCCGCTAAGTATTAACTCTTTTGTAATCAAAAAGAGCGCCACTGGAAGGAGATCAAAAGATCTTTTGAAAAACCAGGGAGTGCCCTTTCGAAGCATCCACGAAACTTTTTCTCTTGTTGAGATGGTGGGAAACTCTGGAACATCAAGGGCTTTGATTGGTAAACCTCTTCTTGCCAACTCTCTTACTGCAGCCTCAGCTAAGAGATAGTGTCCTCGAGGCCCTGGGTGAAGTAGATCTACATGCCAATTCTTTCTATCGTGAACCCCTGCAATATCCCTTGCTCTAATAGGAATAATTGGGAAACTCTCTGCAAGTTCTTGATAGACAGCATTAACAGCATCGACTCGTTTTAGCAGGGCGCGCTCAAGTGCTTTAGGTAGTTTTAGAACTTTGGAAGGATCATGTAGCTCTAGTGTTATTACATGAGTTCCAAGGGCGCTAAATCGAGTAAATATCTCAGTGAGATTCTCTTTTAATTTAATCGGACAAAAGTTATTTCTTAGCATGTCATTTCCCCCAACGACAACAATTGCCAGGTCAGGACGGAGCAAAGTTGCAATCGGTAGTTGATGCTCAACAAGTTCTGATGATTTAGCTCCGGGCCTTGCAAGATTTAAATATGTCATCGGCCCGGTAATGGCGCTTGCAATTCGATATGTCCATCCCAGTGGGCGATCTGCCTTTGTAATATCTCCAGTGCCATAAGCTGCGCTATCACCAAGGACAACAAAGCTCAGAGGGATACTCATGCTGCCTGAGCTACCTCAGCTTTAGGGGTCTTATGAAGAGTCAAGAGATTATTCATCGTCTTCTCCCAAGTAAATTCAAGCGCCTTAGCTCTGGCGGCTTTTCTCAACGACTTCCCTTCCAAAATTGCTTTGATTTTCAGCGCAAACTCATAGCTATCGCTAGCTGTTGCGCCGCAGGGATTACTACTTTTCTCACCTAGAAACTCCCCAACTGCTGAGCGTGAATTAGCAACTACTGGAGTGCCAGAACTTAAAGATTCAAGGGCCGATAGGCAGAAGGTCTCTAGGGGGCCTGGAGCCAGAGAGATATCGGCAACAGAGAAAATATCTGCGATCAATTCAACATTGGCGATATATCCAGTAAAGCTCACTGGAAGATGAGCTGAATTACTCTTGAGTTTTTCAGATAATGGCCCGCCGCCGATAACAACTAGCTGCGCAGAAACCCCCATCTGCCTAGTTAATATCTCAAGTGCTTCAATTGAGAGATGTGGGTCTTTCTCTGGAGAGAGCCGGCCACAGTGAACGATTAAATGCTCTTTGCCATTTAATAACTTTTTGCGAAGCTCTGACTTATATCGCTTAGGATTAAAGGTATTTGAATCAACGCCAAGTGGGATAAGTCTTAGATTTCTAGTGCTTAAGCGTTCAAACTCTTTTGAAGCAAAACGAGTTGTAGCAATTACATAGTCAAAGGCTTTAGCCAGACGACGATTATGCCAATCTGCAAGTCGCTGAAATGTTTTTGGGGCAGGGAGAAACTTACTAAATAGACCGGTGAGTGTTTCATGGCTAAAGACCAGAGTCTGTATTCCCATCCGTCTTGCAAAGGGGCCAATAAATAAGAGCGTAAAACGATCAGAACATTCAATTCGATCTGGCTTCATAACGACTATTGCCTGCTTAATCTCTCTTCTTCTTCTAAAGATTCGATAGCCCCCAGAGAATGGAATTTCAACACTTGGCAAGTAGAGCGCTGTTCCATATGGCGTCTTTGTCTTGGAGAGATTGATTCCCGGAACGACAAAGGTAAAGTCATGGCCTGCCTCTTCATATCTCTTACCTAAGTCATGAATTGTGGTCTTGATTCCCCCGGATTTTGGGCCATAGAAATTAGCGATATGTAATATCTTCATGAGGCTAGGCCAACTCTCTTCGCTCTAGATTGGGCAACAACGCTTTGATAATGGCCAATTAACTCTTGATTTACGCTCTCCCAGCTGCGATCTTTAACAGATTCTCTAGCTGCATCCTTGGTTTGAGGATCTGATAAAAACTGCCACTTAGAGCTTGGGATATTGGCCAGTGCGCTCTTATCTTGGAAATCAACCAAGATTCCATTTACTCCATCAAGGATAAAATCTTTAATCCCGCCGCGAGTTGGAGCAATGACAGGAACTGCTGATGCAAGCGCCTCTTGAGCAGCCTGACAGAAAGTCTCATGCTCGCCTGGATGAATAAATGCATCAAGGCTTGCAAAGTGTTGACCTAACTCCAAGCCACTTTTCTTTCCAGTAAAGATTGCTGAAGGTAATTTGCGTTCTAGCTCTGTGCGCATTGGACCATCACCAATGATTACTAATTGAATATCATCTCTTGAATCAAGGGCCGCAAGACGCTCGATTCCTTTCTCTGGAGCAAGACGTCCCACAAATCCTAAAACAAACTTATCTCTTGGAAATAGGTCTACTCTGCGATGCTTGGGATTAAATTGCTCTAGATCCACACCTCTTCCCCATCTTGCAACATTATTAACGCCGGCTTTTTCCAATTGCGCTATCGCAAATGTAGATGGGGCAAGATTGATAGTGGCTGATTGATGAATTACTCGAACAATTTTTTCTATTGCCCTTTGAGCAAATGAGAATTTATAGTGTTGAGCAAAGCCAACATAATCTGTCTGATAGACGGCAACTGTTGGAATTGCCAATTTACTTGCCACTCTCTGGGCGTGAGCTCCCATAATTGCCGGAGAGGCTAGATGAATTACATCAGGCCTAAAATCAAGTAGCGCTCTCTGGATTAAGAAGTTAGGTACAGCTACCGGCAATACTTTCTGCAGGTTAATTGCTGGAAGACCAATGACCTCTGAGCCTTCAAAGAATTTAGGGCGAGAGTTAACATCAGGCGCCAAAATCACTACCTGGTGGCCCTGGCTTACTAAGGTGCGATTTACTTGTATTACAGAGTTTGTTACGCCATTTATCGTTGGCAGAAATGACTCTGTCACTATCGCCACTCTCATGCCTTAAGGGTCTATCTTTAGATTTCCCCAAAATTGACGGCAGAGAAAGTGTTGGAAAACGCTGAGTGAAGAGGTCAACTGGGTTTTCCCGCGTGACCTTCAATCCTTGTTAACCTGATAGCCACGTCTCGTTCAAAAACTGCTCCTACCTTGCTCTAATGGAGAAGCCTGCAGTCATAATGATTACCAGCAATGGAGTAGGCGCCGGACATCTAATTCGAGCCAGCGCGATTGCCAGAGCCTTACAAAGTGATGCGCGACCAATCATCTTCTCGATGGCTTACTCTGTTGTTGAGGTGGCAAAGGCTCTCGACCTAGATTGTGAGTACATTCCAGGAAGAGATAAGGGATTAATGCCGCGAAAGAATTGGGATAGCTATCTTCGAGATCGACTGATTGCGCTAATTGATGAGACCGGCGCCTCTGTCATCACTTTTGATGGAGTTGTTCCATATCCTGGAATTATCGCTGCAAAGATTGCCCGGCCTAGCGTTAATTTGATCTGGATTAGAAGAGGGATGTGGCAGAGAAAACCTCAAGGAATGGTCCTGGGTTTGCAATCAAGGTTGATGGATTATGTGATCGAACCTGGAGATGTTGCTCGCGATGCAGATTCTGGACCAACCAAGTCAAGACTTGAATCAGTATTAACAAAGCCAGTTACTTTATATCTTCCCGAGCGCGCCCTCTCGCGCCAAGATGCTCGCAGGTTTCTTGGCCTTGATAACGATAAGCCTGCAGTACTTGTACAGATGGGGGTCGGAAATACAGATCTAGATGCTCGAGCATCTGCTGTCTTTAAAGGATTATCTAGCTGGAAAGACCTTCAGATTGTTATGCCTAGAAAACCAGTTGATCAAGAGGGTAACTCCCTTGTTCCTGAAGGCACGGATGTAAAGGTAATCAGACACTTTCCCTTAGCCGACCTACTTCATGCCTTCGATGCCGCTATTTGCGCAGCTGGATACAACAGCGTTCATGAAGTTATTCCGGCAGGTATTCCCACTCTATTTATCGCAAATAATCGCGGAACAGATGATCAAAAGTCTCGCGCTAAGTGGTGCGCAGAACAAGAACTTGCAATTTATGCAGATAATGAATCATTAGAGGATATTGAGAGCCAGAGCGCCAGATTGCAATCCCAAGCCTTGAGAGAGCAACTCACAGCCAAGTGCAGCTCCGTTGAAGACTTTAGCGGCGCTGTTCAGATTGCTGAGTTAATAAAGCTCTTATCGAATCAGGCCTATAGCTCTCTTATAAACAAACGTCTTACCTATCAACGATTTATCTATTTCGCAGCTTTTGCGCGCAGCCCTAAGCTCTATGCCCGCCGCTTCATTAACCTCCTACTTCGCATGGCAGCAATTGCTTTTAGAACTCTCTTTCCTCACGATGGTCCTATGCAGACAAATGGCGAGTTGGTCTTTAGCGATTCAAGAAATTTCAAGATTTTAGATAAATACATCAGAACTCAGGAGCGATTTGAACATCTAATTAAAGACTTTTCTCCTACTTATCTTGCCAAGAGAAAGGCGATCGCAAAAGCTGCTTTTGGAGAGGTTGATATCACCCCAATTTTGGATCGTAGTGAAATTGAGGCGCATCTCAGGTTTGCTTCGTAGGAAGTTTAAGTCCCTCTTTAATTAATCCCTCCAGAATTTTCTGATACTTCGAATCAAACTCTGATGCTCTCTTTACCTCTTGCCTCCAGCGACCTGTGTGGGCTGAAGAGGGATTGATCGTTTCGCGGAAGTAGGCGAACATCTTTGAATCTGGCCCTAGATTTAAGAACTTTAGTAATTTTTCAAGGCTTGCTTCTCTATCATTTTCAACTAAATCTTCCATCCAGAGGTGGTGCACCGAGCTCTCCATATCTCTTGTTGCATTTAGAATTAACAACATTCTCTCCTTCCACCAATCTAAAGCCTCGAAGTGCTTTGAAGGGCCCCATGGCTCTTTGACTACTGAATTTGCCACATCGCGTCCATCTCGAATCATGTGAAGAAATCGCGCGCCAGGTAGAAGTTGAGCTATCTCATTAGCGCGCATCAAATTTGGAGGGGTAGTGTCAACCCAGAGGTGAGAGGTTACTGCGCTCTTTTGGATATCTAGATATCCTCTAAAGAAATTCTGACAGGCTTGAAATCTATTCTCGTCAATCTCTGCCTGTAGATTTGCAATCAATGCATCCCACTCGGCTCGCTCTATCCCTGTTGATAACCCTGTCACTCCTGACTTCTTGCCTTTTCGGAGCCACCATTTCTCATCGGCGCTTTTGATAAATCTCTTTAGATTTGCATTGGGCCCAACCCTGACTTTTCCACTTCTACTAATCCGTGGGTTGAGATAGAGATCAAGGAGGCCATTTCCAGATGTTAAAAACTTTATTTCAATAGGTTTTGCCAAAATAACTTCTTGATGCCTAGAGAGCAATTTGCCAGCAATCGTTGTTCCACTTCGCCCACTGCCACCAATAAAGAGCGTATCTGAAAATTGACTCATGGGAGAAAATCCTTTGCCAAAGACATAGAGTGCGATTATTCCTCAATTGAGAACTGAAAACGGGTGGAATGACCCTCGATTCATTACCACCCGTTATCGCAGTATCTATATTTAGCTTGCCTTTAGGAGCAAGTCGAGTGTGAGCCTGGATTAGCAAGGTGATTAGCAAAGGGCTTCTGGGTAAATTCAAGGAGAATTTTGAAAGTAGTTTTTCTCTAGAGCCCCCCGTCAGGATTGAACTGACGACCTTCCGCTTACAAGGCGGATGCTCTACCACTGAGCTAGGGAGGCGTTTTCAGCGGGTAAGTATGGCATTGAGCAAGAAAATGGAACAATGCGCCAACCATGCCAACGCCAATCTGGTCTAGCCCTGAGACTACCTCAGTTAATCGCTTGCCGATGCTCAATATCGCCCATCTGATGAGTCTTTCTCTTGATGGGCAGTGGAACTTTCAATTATTAGATAGAGCTGATCAAGAGCCAAGTAAGAGATGGCAGAGCATCACTGTTCCTGGCCTTTGGACCATGATTGATGGCGAGCAACCCTTTGGCGATAAGCCGATCTATACCAATACCCAGATGCCCTTTGATCAATTACCGCCATCTGTACCAAGAGATAATCCAACTGGAGTTTATGAGCGAGAGTTCACACTTCCCGCATCTTGGAAGAATAAAAGAGTAGTTCTTTCAATTGGTGGATTTGAATCACTTGCAATCCTAACAATAAATGGCAAAGAAGTGGGTGTTGCAAAGGACTCGCGCCTAGCATCTGAATTTGATATCACAGATTTTATTACCAATGGTTCAAATAAAGTTCAGATAAAAGTTATTAAGTGGTCTGATTCAACATTTATTGAAGATCAAGATCAATGGTGGCATGGCGGGATTACAAGATCTGTAAAACTCTTTGCTACTGAGTATGTATTTATCGAAAGGCTCTATGCCACCCCAGGGCTTGAGAAAAACAATAAAGTTGGAACTCTTAATATAAGAGCTCATATCAACTCAATTAATGAAGAGCAGATTGCTGGATATCGACTTAAGGTAAAAGTCATTGGAGTAAAGGGCGCTGAGGCAAGTGCAACGGTTACCAATCGCAAAGCGCCAAATTGGACGCAAAAAAGTGCGACTGAAAAGCAAGCAGGAGATGATTTCTTTCACGCTACCTACTGGGATGGCAATATGCCTAAGGATAAATACCAGGCATATCTAGCAACTGAGCCAATAATTCCAGGGCCGCTAGAGCTAAGCATTAAAGTGCCAAATGCCTCCCCTTGGTCTGCTGAATCGCCAAGCCTTTATGATGTTGAGTATCAGTTGATTGATCCCTCTGGCCAAGTAATTGAGGTCACTACGCAGAGAATTGGCTTTAGAAGCGTTGAGATCAAAGGATGTGACCTTCTAGTAAATGGCGCGCGCGTGATGATCTATGGAATCAATCGCCATGATTTCAATCGCAGAAGTGGGCGGGTATTAAGCCGAGAATTGATGCGCCAGGATTTATTAGAGCTAAAGCGATGGAACTTTAATGCCATTCGCACCTCACACTATCCAAATGATCCAGCGTTTCTAGATCTCTGTGATGAGCTTGGTTTCTATGTTGTAGGTGAGGCAAATATTGAATCTCATGCATTCCAAAACACGCTCTGTGATGATCAGAAATATCTAAATGCTTGGGTTGATCGAGTTGCCAGAATGATTCAAAGAGATATCCATCATCCATCGGTAATTCTCTGGTCTCTTGGTAATGAATCAGGCTCTGGAATTAATCATCGAGCTGCCGGGGCATATGCCAGAAGTTTTGATCCCACTCGCCCGCTGCATTATGAAGGTGCGATTAGAGGAAATTGGACTACAGGCCATGACATCACAGATGTCGTAGTTCCTATGTATCCAGATATCTCAGCGATTATCTCTTACGCAAAATCTAAAAAAGCAGATCGCCCTCTAATTATGTGTGAGTACTCCCACGCCATGGGAAATAGCAATGGAACCTTGGCCGAATACTGGCAAGCAATTCATAACCTTCCAGCTCTACAAGGCGGTTTTATCTGGGAGATGTGGGATCACGGGCTAGATCAAAAACTTGAAGATGGAACTATCCGCTCGGCCTATGGCGGCGACTTTGGTGAAGCTAAACATGATGGCAACTTCTGCTGCGATGGAATGTTCTTTCCTGATCGAAGCCCAAAGCCGGCTTTAAGTGAATTTAAATATATTGCCTCGCCAATTGAGATAAAGGCAAAGAATTTAAAGAGTGGAAGATTTGAGATATTTAATAAGAACTTCTTTTTAAATCTCTCAGATTACAAGCTTAAATATGAGGTAACAGTTAATGGAAAGGCCTCCTCATCTGGTGAGGTAAAGCTAGGGCTTGTAAAACCTCGTCAATCAAAGCCTTTTACCCTGCCTGCTCAAGTATTAAAGGGTGATGGATCAGTCGGTGAGCGCTTTATCAACTTCTCACTCACACTTGCTAGCAGTAAGCCTTGGGCTCATATTGGCCATGAAGTCACCTGGGAGCAGATAGCACTTGTTTCAAAGCCGCTACCAAAGGTAAAGAGCGCTAAGAGCAAAATGCAATACGTTAATTCTCAAGGCCAGATGCAAGTTCCATTTGGACAGATAGCTCCTGCGCTAACGCTCTGGAGAGCTCCAACAGATAATGACTTGATTGGCCATATCTCCCAAAAATGGGATAAGTGGGGCGTTAGAAAGTTGGAGCTAGAGAGCTCTAAAGTAGTTCGCACTGGAACTAATACCAAGATAACAAATCTCTGGAGAGCACAAGGTGGAGCTGCTATTAAGCATATTCAACTTGTTGAGAGCGTTGATTCAGGAATTAGAGTTAGTGAAACTGTAACTCTTCCAAAAGAACTAACTGATCTAGCGAGAGTTGGTATTAACTTTGAGGTAGATGGAGCGCTAAATAACTTCACCTACTTTGGTATTGGGCCAAATGAAACTGCTCCAGATAGAAAGATTGGAAAGGTTCATCGCTATAGCTCAACTGTTGACCAGCAATATGTGCCATATGTTAAACCACAGGAAAACGGCGGACATATGGGGATGCGCTGGTTTAGCCTGACTAATCAAAGCGGCCACGGACTCTATTTCCAATTAGATAAACCAAGAATGGTAACTGTCACCCCTATGCGCTCTGAAGATCTAGCAAATGCCACCCATAACGTTTTTGTTAATCCTTGTGGAAATACAGTAATTACTATCGATGGCGCACATCGCGGAATCGGAACTGCCTCTTGCGGGCCAGATACTCTTGCTAAGTACTTAATTAAGCCTGGAACTTATAAATGGAGCTGGAGCGTAGTTACTTTTTAAGGCTTCCAAGTAGTTGGCGCTGGATATTTAGGGCTTCGTCCATCTCCTGATGATTTCTTTCTAATCCTTCTTATCGCCCAGGGAATTCCATAGAGAATAATCCAGCGAAGATTTGTCTTGATCTGCTCACCTAAAGGCAGTTTTACTGGCGGTGGCAATGGCGTTCTCCAGCTTGAATCATGAGGAAGATTTAATCGCGCTAGTACTGCTTGAGCAACACGATAATGTCCAAGAGAATTTAAGTGAAGACGATCTTCATGGATAAAACCTGGATGGCGCCAGGAACTTTCTTGATTTGGATCTAATAAAATAGCGCCAACTTCGCCAGCTATCTTTCGCACATTTGCATTAAATGCTTCAAATCTCAGTTTCCAAACCTTTGCTGCGCGAGTCTTAGCACCTGAATCCTCTAGGACACAAAAGAGCATAACTGTTGCTCCGCTTTTAATAAGTGCGCGCACTGCTTGGTCATACTCTGCAAAGGTTTTAACTGGATCATATTTTGGCCTTATTACATCATTGGCTCCAGCATGAAAGGAGATTATTGTGCTTGGACCATTAACTAAACCAAGTGCTACTGGAACTTGCTCTCTTAATACCTGGCCAACCTTTTTTCCTCTAATTGCTAGATTGGCATAGGTGAAGTTCTCATAATTGCTAGCCATAACATCAGCAACGCGATCTGCCCAGCCGCGATAATTGCCCTTTATCTTCTCATCCTGCATGCCCTCAGTCATTGAATCACCGAGTGCGATAAAGCGGTTATAAGACATTGTTAACCTCTACTTTATTGCCCTTTTTCTATCAACTGCATAGAGCGCAATTGATACGGCAACGCTGGCATTTAGTGATTCAACCGCGCTACTCATGGGGATAGAGACAAGGAGATCGCACTTTTCGCGTATTAGCCTTGATAAACCTTTACCTTCGCTGCCAACGATCAAATAGAGCGGCTGGTCAGCAATCTCCATCTCCTCAACGCTGGTATCAGCATCGCCATCAAGGCCAACGATAAAACAGCCATAGGCCTTAGCATCTTCAACAGATCTAGCTAGGTTTGTTATCTGAGCAATCGGAAGCCTTGCTGCAGCTCCTGCCGAGCTTTTCCAAGCAGCAGCGGTGAGTGAGGCGTTGCGACGCTCTGGAATAAGTAGGCCATCTGCGCTAAATGCTGCTGAGCTTCTTGCAATTGCGCCAATATTTCTTGGATCTGTTACTCCATCAACAGCGATAAAGAGGGCAGGATCTTTAGCTCTTGCAAAAATTTCTTTCTGAGATGAATATTGAAATGGCTTAACGACAAGTGCAATGCCTTGATGATTGGCAATGCCAGTCATATTCTCAATTGCGCGTCTTTCAACCTCTTTGATTCCAATCGCCATCTTCTGAGCAAGGCGAATAGATTCATTAAGTCTTTCATCAACATCAACGCCAACTGCCAAGATGAGTTCCTTTGCTGGAATACCAGCGCGAAGCGCTTCAAGAACAGCATTTCTTCCAGCAACTGTATCTACATGCTCACGTTCATTGCGGCGAAAGTCGCGCCTTTGGGCAAATTTCTTTTCACCTTTAGGGCCGCGCTTAGAGTCAATTCGTTTTCTCTCAGTGCGCTTTCTTGTTGAATCCTCTTTTGACTTATATTTCTTATGGTAGGGGCGATCTTCAGCTTTTGGAGTTGGTCCTTTGCCTCTAAGCGATCTTGTTGATTTCTTTGGTGGTTTACGATCTGGCTTAGCCATTGATACTCCATCTCACGCCATCTGCTCGGTCTTCAATGGAGATACCCATTGCGATAATTTGATCACGGATCTGATCTGCTGCAGCAAAATCTTTCCTAGCCCTTGCCGCACTTCTCTGCTCCAATAGTAATGAAATAAGTCCATCTACTGCGCCAGTTAAATCAGCGCTAGAGGAGCTGGAATAGGCTGGATCAAAGGGGTCGGTGCCAATAATTGATAGGGCTGCCCTGATATAGCTTGCATACCTAGCTACTTGAGCTTTATCAGAGACGCTAAGCGCGCTATTTCCAAGCTTTAACCACTCTGAAATCTGCGCCAATACCTGAGGAACTGCCAGATCATCATTTAGCGCATCACTTAACTCTTGGCTTATCTCTATCTCTGGAGTGCTTGCTAATAACTCTTTTGCTCTAGTTAAGAAATTCTCAATTCGTTTAAAGGAGACTACTGCTTCATCAAGTGCTTCAAATGAGAATTCAAGCATCGAGCGATAATGAGCGCTTGATAGATACCAACGAAGTTCAATGCCACGAACTTTCTTTAATACCTCATCAACTTTTAGTGAGTTTCCAAGAGATTTACTCATCTTCTCACCCGATGTTGTCACCCAGGCGTTATGCATCCAGAGACGGGCAAATTCATATCCTGCTGCCTCAGATTGCGCTATCTCATTTTCATGATGTGGAAAAATTAAATCAAGACCTCCGCCATGAATATCAAAGACTTGCCCTAGATAAGCATGAGCCATTGCGGAGCACTCAATGTGCCAACCTGGTCTGCCATTGCCCCAAGGAGTTGGCCAATATGGCTCTCCTTCTTTTGCGCCTTTCCAGAGCGCAAAGTCTCTTGGGTCGCGCTTTAATTTCTCTTCGCCATCTTTAGCAACTAGTAGATCATCTAGCTTCTGATTTGAAAGAGTTAGATAAGACTTTAATTTGCGAACCTCAAGATAGACATCGCCATTTCCTGGAGCGTAGGCAGATCCATTGGCAATCAATTTTTCAATTAACTCAATCATCTGAGTGATATGTCCGGTTGCCCTTGGCTCATAGGTTGGGGCCATCACATTTAGAGCGCGATAAGCATCGCTAAATGAGCGCTCATACTTCATGGCAAGTGCCCACCAAGGCATATCTTCATGTCCTGCGTTATGAATTATCTTGTCATCAATATCAGTGACATTTCTAATAAATGTCACGTTATAGCCAGAGGCAATTAACCAACGGCGCAAAATATCAAAGTTGATTCCACTTCTAACATGGCCAACATGAGGAGATGCTTGAACAGTTGCTCCGCATAGATATATTGAGGCCTGGCCAGCAACTATTGGCTTAAATTCTGAAACCTTCCGTGATGCGGTGTCATAGAGGCGCAGCTTCTTCATATCTGCCATCTTATTTCTTCTCAATTAGAAGCGCAGTTGCAAGAGCTGAAATTCCGAGTCCTTGCCCAGTAAAACCTAGGCCATCTGTTGAAGTAGCACTTACTGAAACCTCTGCCCCACCTAAGGCCTTTGAAAGAGCTTTAATTGCTTCAGCTCTTCTTGGACCAATTTTTGGTTTATTACAAACAATCTGAACTGAGACATTTCCTATCTCATATCCAGCGCTGGTGATTTTCTTAAGAGCTTCTTTCAATAGTGTTTCACCGCTTGCTCCCTGATACTTTGGATCATCTACGCCAAAGTTTGAACCAAGATCACCTATTCCTGTTGCGCTAAAGAGAGCATCACAGATTGCATGCGCGGCAACATCGCCATCTGAGTATCCATCAACGCCAATTTGTTCAGGCCATAGCAGCCCTGCAAGCCATAATTTTCTATCTTGATCACTTGAGAATGCATGGGCATCAACGCCAAGTCCTACTTTGAAATTTCTATTACTTGGGCTTAGTAGTAAGAGCGCTTGACCGATATCTTCTTTGGTAGTGATTTTAAAAGCTGAGACCTCACCTTCAATAGTTTTTACCTTCACACCAATTGCTTCGACAAGGGCAGCATCATCGGTGGCATCATCTGAGGCGCTATGGGCTCGCTCTAATACTTGGCGATTAAATCCTTGCGGAGTTTGGGCTGCAACAAGTGATGAGCGATCAGGTGTTGCTCTAACGAAACCATCTCTATCAATTTCCTTGATCGTATCTATCACTTTTAAAACTGGAATAACTGCGCTCTGACCCGAGCGCAACTCATCTAAAACTCTAGCTGCTAAAGCGCTACTTGCAAGGGCTCTGGCAGCATCATGGATTAAAACGCTCTCAACGCTAGGTGATAGCGCCTTTAGAGCAACTCTTATCGAATCACTTCTCAATACCCCGCCAGTTACTACCTCTGCGCTCTGGCCGACTATTGCCTTGAATTGCTCTTCATATCCAGCTGGCGCAGTAATAACGATTTCATCAACAACTTTAGATAAAGAGATAAATGCGCGCTCCAATAAAGTGATGCCTTGAATCTGTATTAGAGCTTTTGGAATTTCGGCGCCTAATCTATGGCCCATTCCTGCGCCGGCGATTATGGCGGCGCTTTTCGGTAACTGGCTCATAAGACCCTAACGAGGGAGCGGTTTAAGAAGCTAATACCTCATCGAGAATTGATTCAGCTTTAGCTTCATCAGTGTGCTCGGCAAGTGCTAGCTCAGAAATTAATATTGCACGCGCTTTAGCAAGCATGCGCTTCTCACCGGCAGAGAGTCCACGATCTAGATCGCGACGGAATAGATCACGAACTACTTCAGCGACCTTAATAACATCACCTGATGCTAGTTTTTCAAGGTTTGCCTTATAGCGACGGGACCAATTTGTTGGCTCCTCGGTATATGGCTGGCGCAAAACTCCAAAGACTCTCTCAAGACCTGAGGAATCCACAACATCTCTAACGCCTACTAGATCGACGTTCTCTGCTGGGACTCGCACTGTTAGATCGCCTTGGGCGACCTTTAAAACTAGGTAGATCTTCTCTTCGCCTTTGATGGTCCGGGTCTCAATTGCTTCTATGAGAGCCGCTCCGTGGTGGGGATATACAACGGTTTCGCCGACCTTAAATGACATTATTTGCCTTTCGCTGGAGGGATATTTTATCAGAGTTATCTCAATCACGAAAACCAGCGAAAGTAAGCGTTAGATAATCACTTTCTGCCATTATTGCCCAATGAAGTCAAGGGCTATTGCAACGATAATCCTCGTTAGCTTCTTTCTTACTGGATGCGCAGCTGGTGGAAATGCTCCAACTCGATTAATCAAGCAAGTAACTGATGGCGTTGAGAAAGATATTGGCGATTTAAAGATTCGCAATGTAAAAATCATTGCACTTCCTGATGGAAGCGGAACTCTTATTGGCTTTATCGTCAATCACAGCGATGAGGTAGATCAATTAGTTGCAATTACCGTTGGCGGACAGAGAGCAGACTTCTTAAGTGATGTGCAGCTATTAAAAAATAAGCCGATGATCTTTGAGGGAGAGTCAGCAAATGCCAAAGCTAAGATTGCAGCCCTTGGAGTTAAGCCTGGATATCGAGTGCCGGTAGTTCTCTACTTTGCCAAGAGCGGCAAGCTTGAACTTGATGCCCTAGTTGTTGCTAATACTGGAATCTATAGCTCCATTTTATAGCCAAGACCGCGCACTGTTTGAATTAGCGCAGGATTAGCTGGGTCATTTTCAATCTTTGCTCTTAAGCGCTTTACATGAACATCAAGAGTTTTAGTATCTCCGACATAATCACTGCCCCAGACTCGATCTATCAACTGTCCTCTAGTTAATACTCGCCCAGCATTGCGCATTAGAAACTCTAATAATTCAAACTCTTTAAGTGGTAGCGAAATTGGTATGCCATTTACTGAGACTTGATGACGTTCAATATCCATTCTCACCGTAGCGACAGTCATTACTCCAGAGTCGCTCTCATCAAGCTCGCCTGAGTTACGGCGAAGCACTGCTCTAATTCTTGCTACCAACTCTCTTGCTGAATATGGCTTAGTTACATAGTCATCTGCGCCAATTTCAAGACCTACAACCTTGTCGACCTCAGAGTCTTTTGCAGTGAGCATGATGATTGGAACCTTGGATTTAGCTCGTATTTGGCGACAGACTTCAGTGCCTGAGACTTCTGGAATCATCAAATCAAGTAGGACTAGATCGATTCCACCTTGTTCAAACTTCTTGATCGCATCGCTGCCATTTTCAGCTGTGACCACTGCAAATCCCTCTTTGCCCAAGAGAAACTCGAGAGCCTCTGAAAAGGATGGCTCATCCTCAACTATCAATATTTTTGTCATGAAGTTACCCCTCTAACTGTTTGTGCGATGGGAAGCTGGAGCGTAAATGTGCTGCCAACTCCTTCCCTGCTCCATACCTTTATATCCCCGCCATGATTTAGCGCTACATGCTTAACAATTGATAGACCAAGACCAGTTCCCCCAGTCATTCGAGATCTGGCCGGGTCAACCCGATAGAAACGTTCAAATACTCTTGCCAGCTCACCTTCTGCAATACCGATTCCCTGATCAGTTACCGATATCTCTAGTAACTCTTCCTTAACCTTTACTACTACTGAGACCTTGGTATTTTCTGGCGAGTAATTAATGGCATTTTCTACTAAGTTTAAAACTGCCATAATCAATTGGTCGCGATCTCCAATTACTGTTGCATCTTCAATCTCGCCAATTTCAACAGCTATTTTTCTTGACTCAGCTGAAAGAGCTGCTTGCGCTACAGCTTCCCTTACAACATCACTTGCTTCGACATCAAAGGCTTTCTGGAGTGGGTCGCTACTTTGCAATCTAGAGAGATCAATGATTTCTTGAACTAAATCGGTTAATCGTTTGGCTTCCATCTGCATTCTGCTAGCAAATTTAACCACTGCATCTGGTTGGTCTTTAGCGCCAAGGATTGCCTCGCTAAGTAATCCAAGGGCCCCTATTGGAGTCTTTAGTTCATGAGAGACATTTGCAACAAAGTCACGTCTTACAGCATCTATTCGCCTTGCCTCACTCTGATCTGAGATAAGAACTAAGACCATTCCTTCATCATTTAGTGGCGAGACCGATACTTCAAATTCACGTTTGCCGGCACCGATTGGACCTCTAGCAATCTCAATACGACTTCGATGTGATTCATTAGTTCTACGGGCAACTCTAATTAACGCCATTAAATCTTCACTTGTTATTCGCTCATCTTTTACTATTGCAAAATTAGTAATCCCTGGAGACTGAAAGAGTATTTTTTCACCTGGAACAATAATTAGAGATTCGCTCTCAAGTGATTGCAGGGTCTTAAGTAAGACCTGGGGAAGAAGTTCTTGCGCCTCTAAATTCTCTCCCTCCTGCCTGCGAAACTTCATGTAGCAATACTACGAAAGGGGGGATAGCCCGTCACCTCTATCGACTTCACCTGTCGTTCACCGCCTCTTTGACCCGCGTTCACGTCACTGCCGCACTTTTAGCCTTAAATCCATTAGGTTTAGCAGATGAGTTGGTTACGGTCTGCCTTTCAAGATGAGTTAGATGGCGTCACACAGTCCTTATCTGAACTTTCTACCCTCGTTTCGAGCGCAATTACTCAAGCAACCCATACGCTATTGACTGCAGACTTAAGTGAAGCTGAAGCTGTAATTGCAGCAGATGATCGCGTAGATGAAATTCAACATGAACTTGATGCCAGAATCATTGACATTATTGCTCGCCAACAACCCGTCGCATCAGATCTTAGGGCGTTAGTAACCGCGCTAAGAATGAGCGCAGATCTAGAGAGAATGGGCGATATGGCCCATCACATTGCAAAGATAACAAGACTTCGCCATCCAGGAGCAGCTGTTCCATCAGAGCTATTACTTACTATTGAAGAGATGGGCAAAGTTGCTCGCTTAATCTCTGACAAGGTTGGCGGCATTATTAACTCAAAAGATATTGATAAGGCCTTAGAAGTCGAAAAAGATGATGATGAGATGGATCTACTTCACCGAAAGTTATTTACAGCCCTTCTTGAGCCATCTTGGCCTCATGGAATTGAAACGGCGATTGATATGACTCTCATTGGTCGCTACTACGAGCGATATGCAGATCACGCAGTATCTGTATCTAGAAGAATTCACTTCCAAGTTACTGGGAAATACAGCAGTAAGTCTTAATTACTTTCCTTGATTTGCAACTGCTGCTATTGATGCTTTAGCAGCCTCTGGATCTAGATACTCACCTTCTTTAACAATTGGCTCAAAGTCATCATCAAATCTATAGAGCAGTGGAATACCAGTTGGAATATTTACCTCAGCTATATCGCTATCTGAAATACAGGCAAGATGTTTCACAATTGCTCTAATCGAGTTTCCATGAGCTACTACCAATACAGTTTTGCCTTGCCTTAAATCCTTTGCAATCTCATTATCTAGATAAGGCATAAGGCGCACAACTACATCCTTTAAACATTCAGTCTTAGGCAAATCTGGACCTAAATCTTTATATCTAATATCACTAGATTGAGAGTATTGATCGCTATCGGCAATTGCAGGGGGCGGGGTATCAAAAGATCTTCTCCAGAGCTTAAATTGCTCCTCGCCATACTCTTTTAATGTCGCTGCTTTATCTTTTCCTTGAAGCGCTCCATAGTGACGCTCATTTAATCGCCAGGATCTACTAACAGGGATCCATTTTCTCTCACATGCACCAAGTGCTATCTCTGCTGTGTGAATAGCTCTAGTTAGAAGAGAAGTGTGTAGCACATCAGGAAATAAGTTCTTTTCTTTCAATAACTCTCCGGCGCGCTTAGCCTCTGCCTCGCCCTGGCTACTTAGCGCAACATCAACCCAGCCGGTAAAGAGATTCTTGGCACTCCATTGGCTCTGGCCATGGCGCAGAAGGATTAATTTGCCGATGCTCATGGCTTTATCTTATCTTGAGAATCAAATCAGATGTTCAAATGCTTTTAGATTAGCAAGAGATTCACCGCGTGATAAGCGCCAAGCCCACTCACGTCTAATTGCGCTACTAAATCCCAACTCAAGCAATGGGTTAAAGGCTGAATCACTATATTGCAGCACTGCTCCGATGATTCGATCTAACTCATTTTCACTAACTGCGCTTAGCGCAAGTCTGCCCACAAGGAAAATATCTCCTAGCTCATTGATTGCAAATGCCAGGCAATACATATTGGCATTCTTAGTCAGAAGATAGTTATGGACTGCAGCGATATTCTCATCAGGCTTTCTAATCACAAAGGCATTGATGCTAAGTGAGTGATCGCCAACTACTAGAGCGCAATGAGTCTCAAGCTTTGATTGCCCTGGAAGGGTTAGAAGATAGGTATTTGTGCCGCTTTTTTCATAATCTATTTCGTGAGAATCTAGGAATTCTTCAACTGTGGCGCTAGCCATCGCTCTAGTTGCCATATCAAGCAAGAGCGCGTGATTTTTTAATGCCACGAGAGAGAACTTGATCATAGACATCAAGAATTCCCCTTGCGGTGCTATCCCATCCAAAGTGTGATGCATGCTCAACTGCGCCCATTGAGAGAATTAGCCTCTTCTCTGGTTCAAGTAGAAGGCGCGAGATAGTGGCAGACCAGGCTCTTGGATCATGGCCATCTACCAATAGACCTGAGATTCCATCAGCAACTGCAGTTCTTAAGCCTCCAACAGCAGTTGCAACTACTGGTGTTCCACAAGCTTGGGCTTCAAGTGCAACAAGGCCAAAGGATTCTGAATATGAAGGAACGCAGACTAAATCACTTGCGCGATACCAATCAGAGAGATCTTCATGTGCAACAGGTGGAAGAAATTCAATTACTTCAGATACTCCTAAGAATCTTGCAAGGCCCAATAACTTTTCAATCTCGCCCTGACCACTTCCAGATGCTCCACCAATAATTACCGCCTTTAGGCGAGACTTAAGTGATGGGGTGTGCTTTAACATCTCAGCAACTGCGCGGATTAATACATCAGGTCCTTTATGTGGCTGAATTCTTCCTACAAATGCCAGAAGGAGAGTCTCTGGCTTAATTAATAACTTAGCCCTTGCTGCGCTCTTTCCTGCGCCAACTTTATAGGTCTTTAAATCAACTCCTGGCGGGACAACAAAGACTCGATCAGGGCAGGCGTCATAGAGTGAAACCAAACTGGCAGCCTCTGATGCGGTATTAGCAATAAGGGCGCTAGATGCTTTTACTACCTGCTCTTCTCCAATGGCTCTAATCTCTGGCTCTGCTTTCTCACCTTCAGCAAGAGCAAGGTTTTTAACCTTAGCCATCGTATGCATATTGTTCACAAGCGGAATTGATAACCGCTCACTAATTAGCCAACCAAGTTGTCCTGAGATCCAGTAATGGGAATGAACTAGCTCGTAGTAATTAGAAGCAAGGCGCGCTTCTTGGTGCATAAAAGAAGACATCAGCGCGCAGACCTGTGATGGCAGCTCATCTTTAGTAATACCGCCATAAGGCCCAGCCTCGAGGTGTCGAACATTTACGCCATCAGCAATCTCAACTACCTCAGGAAGGCCTGAGCGATTAGCTCTGGTGTAGATATCAACGCCAATTCCTGATTCAGCAATTCTCTTTGCGCTCTCAACAACATAGACATTCATTCCGCCGGCATCACCAATTCCCGCTTGTTCAAGCGGTGAGGTGTGGAGCATCAAAGATGCAATCCGTAATTGTTTAGCCATTAGAGGAGAAGTTTACTCGCTCTAATCAGACCGACAACCTCGCCCCCGCCCAACACATATTCAGGCTCAATATCAAGGTTAATACCTAGATGGGAAAGGCTTGCTCTTGCTAGCTCACCTGCTCCCCTTTGAGATCCATCGCTAATTTTCCAAACAATAACTTCTCCACTACTTGTTGCCATAACCATTACAGATTCAGCGCCATCTTTAACAAATAAGCCATCAACTTTCTGCATAATCAGAGTTGGCAGGCGATTTATCCCAGAGACTAAAACAGGATTATTGATACAACTTCTAATCACGCTCTTGTGTATTGGATCTGCAGAGAGTGCGAGGTTTCTCATCGCTCTTGCTAGCCCTCTTAGCGTCAGCGCAAATAAAGGCGCTCCGCAGCCATCAACTGCAACATGTGAAATCTGCTCCCCAATTAAGATTTCAAATTCATTGGCAATAGCAAGCTGTAATGGGTGGCTTGGATCTTTATAGCTTGCTAGATTCCAATTATTCGTTTTGCATGTTGCCACCATCGCTGCATGTTTTCCGCTGCAATTAGCAGCAAGAGGCGATGGCGGCCCAACCCAAGCAGCTCTTTCAAGTGCGCCAAGTGGTTTATCTGGGGTATTTAGCAGTGCTGACTCATCAAGGCCAACGCTTGCAAGAGTTGATCTAACTACCTCTAGGTGCGCATCGCTTCCTGCATGACTTGCGCAGGCAAGTGCTATCTGCTGATCATTTAACTTTACACCCGCTCTTAGCATCGCAGAGGCTTGCAGGGACTTTATCGCTGAACGGGGATAGATAAGTTGATCCAAATCACCGAGTGCTAATACTTCTCTGCCATCTCTATCAAGAATTAAAAGATGGCCGCTATGAATTGATTCAACTAAATCATTTCTTACAACTTCAAGTAGAACCTCACCTGAGTTCATCTCGATTAGGAAATTCTTGGAAGCGTTGACCAGATATGGGCTTGTAATTTATGGCCATTAAATGCCATGTCATAGGCATAGAAGAGCTCGCCATCAACTAGGCCATAAAGTCTCTGGCCACCTTCAATAGCTTTAGCAGAAGGCGCCGAATAGGCCTGATCCATAGCTAATTGAATCTTTGGACCATCAAATCTTCCGACCCATCCTTCAGATAATCCAGTGCTATGAGAGATTAGAACTTCTAGTTGATTATCTGGCTTCACTCGCCAAAATCCAGTCTCAGATGATGCGGTTTGGATAATCTCGTTATCTTCATCAATGATCCAAGAGCGAGAAAAATAGGTGAGAAAGTTTCGTCCATCATGAGCAAAACTCACCTCTTGCGCAAATTGAAAACTCTCAATTCCTGGATACTCCCCATGTCCCTTGCCGCTCCAACTGCCAACGAGCCAGGCAAGTGGATTTAGATCAGGGTG
>CAKZXY010000015.1 GCA_937883945.1 uncultured Clavibacter sp.
GGTCACAAAAGCTGGAGTTGTCGGAGCAGGCTTAATGGCCTCTCAGTTAGCGCTTCTAATAATCAGAAATCTAAAAGTTCCAGTAGTTATGACCGATCTTGACCAAGAGCGAGTCGATAAAGGTGTGGCTTGGGTTAGAAATGAAATTACTAAGTTAGTAGAGAAAAAGCGTCTAAACCCAGAGGCGGCAACGAGATTATCGTCTCTAATCTCAGGATCAGTAAGTCAATCAGCTTTTGCCGGATGTGATTTCATAATTGAAGCGGTATTTGAAGAACTCTCAATAAAGCAGAAATTATTTAAGGATCTGGAAGCGATAATCTCTCCTGAGTGTGTTCTTGCTACCAATACTTCATCACTCTCAGTTGAGAAAATGGGCGAAGGCCTTAAGAACCCTGAGCGAGTTGTTGGATTCCACTTCTTTAATCCAGTTGCCATCATGCCGCTTTTGGAGGTTGCAAGAACTTCAAAAACCGATGATGCCACCACTGCAACTGCAATCAGCGTAGGCAAAGAGCTAAAGAAAATAATGATTATCTGTAAAGATGCTCCAGGATTTGTAGTTAATCGTCTACTAACAAGATTTATGGGCGAGGTAACAGATGCTGTTGATGAGGGAACTCCGACAGATGTGGCCGATAACGCTCTGCGTCCACTTGGATTTCCAATGTCGCCATTTGAACTATTTGGTTTAGTTGGCCCAGGAGTAGCTCTTCATGTCTCTAAGACTTTAAATGCCAACCTAGGTCCGCGCTATCGCATCTCCCCTACTGTTTCTCGAATGGTGGAGAAAGGCGTTAAAACTTTCTATATCAAAGATGAAAATGGCGCTTTTGTTGTTAACCCTGAGGCCATTGCCTTAATTGAAAAGGGAGATAAACCTTCAACTGCAGAGCAAGTTCGCACCAGAGCTCTTTCAGCACTTGCTCAAGAGGCAAGAATGATGCTCGATGAAGGCGTTGTTGCAACCGCATCAGAGATTGATCTCTGCATGTTGTTAGGGGCTGGATGGCCAATGCACTTGGGCGGGATATTGCCTTATCTGGATAGAGAAGGAATTAGTGAAGCGGTTTGCGGTCAGCGTTTTCATCCGCCGCAAGTTGCATCCCTTCCTGCTTAACATTTAACGAAGCCCAGCCAACTAATTGACGGCTGATGCTCTGTGAAGTGATTCCAATATCTTGCAAAATCTCGGCGCGCTTTGAATGTTGAATGAATTCCAATGGCACTCCAATTGAATGAATTGGCATATCTAAATCATTTTCACGAAATAGCTCAGATAACGTACTAGCAATTCCGCCATGCTTGATTCCATCCTCTAGCACCACCACTCGTTTAAATCTTAAAGCCATTGCAAGAAGTGAATCTGCTGGTAGTGGCTTAACCCAGAGTGGATCGATAACGGTTACTCCAACGCCCTCACGAAATGCCTGAGCTGCTGCATCAATTGCAAGAGGCGCCATTGCGCCGATACTTACCAGAAGAATGTCTGAACTCTCACCGCGATAGAGAACATCTAGCCCGCCACGTCTTTCAAATGCTGGCAGATCTTTTCCAATTGCTCCCTTTGGAAAGCGAATAATTGAAGGGGCATCCGAGATTGCAACAGCCTCTGCTAGCGACTCTTTCAACCTTGCTCCATCGCGGGGCGCTGCAACAAATGCATTAGGAATAATTCCAGTTAGAGCTAGATCCCAGATTCCATGATGAGAAGGTCCATCATCTCCAGTTATTCCTGCTCTATCTAAAACAAAGGTAACTCCAGCTTTATGTAAACCGACATCTAGTAGCAATTGATCAAATGCGCGGTTTAGAAATGTTGAATAGACCGCAACTACTGGGTGAAGTCCGGTGTAGGCCATTCCAGCAGCTGAGGTGACTGCATGCTGCTCTGCGATTCCAACATCAAATGTTCGCTCCGGAAATTCTGCTTGGAATCGATCAAGTCCCGTTGGACCAAGCATGGCGGCGGTAATTGCCACAACGTCTTTTCGCTCTCGCCCAATCTCAACTAGCGCCTCAGAAAATACTCTCGTCCATGTAGAACCATTATTTGAAAGCGGCTCCCCTGTTTCAGGATCAACCACTCCAACTGCATGAAACTTCTCTGCCTCATCATTGAGCGCTGGAGCATGTCCTCGGCCTTTTTCAGTGATGGCATGGACCAATACCGGTCCTGAGAATTTCTTTGCTTGAATTAGAGCTCGCTCAAGTGCAGGAATGTCATGGCCATCTACTGGCCCCAAATACTTTAGTCCTAGATCTTCAAACATTCCCTGAGGGGCGACAATATCTTTAATGCCCTTCTTCATTCCATGGAGAGTTTCATAGATCGGATTTCCCACAACCGGAGTCTTTTCTAATACTTGCTTTCCCCAATCAAGGAATTTCTCATATCCTTTAGTAGCGCGAAGCGTTGAAAGATAGGTAGCTACTCCACCAATAGTTGGTGAGTAAGAGCGTTCATTATCGTTAACAACAATCACAAGTTTTAGATCATCTGAAGCAGCAATATTGTTTAAAGCCTCCCAAGACATTCCACCCGTTAGAGCTCCATCTCCAACTACCGCTACAACAGTTCTATCGCTCTGATTCTGCAGAGCAAAGCCGCGAGCAATTCCATCAGCCCATGAGAGAGCAGTTGAGGCGTGAGAGTTTTCAATTACATCATGTTCACTCTCTGCCCTACTTGGATATCCGGCGATTCCTCCGCGCTGACGAAGCTTTTCAAATCCTGCTGCTCTACCGGTTAATATCTTATGAACATAACTTTGATGCCCTGTGTCATAAACCATGACATCTTGGGGAGATTCAAATACGCGATGAAGAGCGATACTTAACTCCACAATTCCAAGATTTGGACCTAGATGTCCGCCCGACTTTGAAACTTTCTCAATCAGAAAAGCTCTGATCTCTGCAGCTAACTCAGTTAGCTCCTCTTGGCTAAAACGCGCCAAATCGCCAGGAGATTTAATTCGGCTTAGGTGTTTCATGTCTAGATTCTATCGGTGAACTAGGAAAGAAGAGAGCGCAAGACGTACTGCATGATTCCCCCGTGGCGATAGTAATCAGCCTCACCTGGGGTATCGATACGAACCTTTGCCTCAAAGCTCTTATCCCCTGCCGTTACAGTAACGATACTTGGAATGCGACCTTCGTTTAAAGCAGTAACGCCAGTTATTGAAAACACTTCTTCGCCGCTTAGCCCCAATGAATTAGCATCTTGACCATCAAGGAATTGCAGAGGAAGAACTCCCATTCCAATTAAATTAGATCGATGAATTCTCTCAAAAGATTCAGCAATGACTGCTTTTACTCCAAGAAGCGCAGTTCCTTTTGCAGCCCAATCCCTAGAAGAGCCAGAGCCATATTCTTTTCCTGCCAGAATCACCAAAGCAATATTGGCATCTTGATATGCCATTGATGCATCATAGATGGTGCTCTGCTTACCACCATCAATAAAGTTTCTAGTAAAGCCACCTTCAACTCCATCAAGTAAGAGATTCTTTAAGCGAATATTTGCAAAAGTTCCTCTAATCATTACTTCATGATTACCGCGTCGCGACCCATAGGAATTAAAGTCAGATTTTTCTACGCCATTTTCTGCTAAGTATTTTCCTGCCGGAGAATCAACTTTAATTGACCCTGCTGGTGATATGTGATCGGTAGTCACCGAATCACCAAGCCTTGCCAGAACTCTTGCATCTGAAATATCAGTAACTGGAAGTGGATTTCTAGGCATAGATTCAAAGTAAGGAGGTTTTCTAACATAGGTAGATTTTGGATCCCATTCAAAAATCTTTCCTTCAGGAGTTGCAAGCGAGGTCCAGCGATGATCTCCGGCAAAGACACTTGAATAATCTTTCTTAAACATATCTGAGGTAACCACTGAATCAATTACGCCTTGAATCTCTTGCATACTTGGCCAGATATCTTTAAGGAATACATCATTTCCAGAGCTATCTTGCCCTAGTGGATCTTTATCAAAGTCATGATCCATACTTCCAGCAATTGAATAAGCGACAACTAGCGGAGGCGATGCTAGGTAGTTCATTTTCACATCAGGGCTAATACGACCTTCGAAATTTCTATTTCCAGAGAGCACCGCTGCCACTGCAAGATCATTGTCATTTACTGCTTTGCTAACCTCTATAGGCAATGGGCCAGAGTTTCCAATACAGGTAACACATCCATAGCCAACAAGATTAAATCCAAGTTTTTCTAGATATGGAGTTAGCCCTGACTTCTCATAGTAGTTGGTAACCACCTTTGAACCTGGCGCAAGAGTGGTCTTCACCCAAGGCTTACTCATCAAACCTTTTTCAATAGCTTTCTTAGCAAGAAGTCCTGCCCCAATCATCACTGAAGGATTTGAAGTATTAGTGCAAGAAGTGATCGAAGCAATTACCACTGAGCCATTGGTAATAGATCCTTTTCTTGAATTTACTTCAATTGCTATCGGCTTAGTAGCAGTATCACTTGAGAGATATGAAGGGAGAATTTTGGCAAAGGAACTCTTAGCATCACTAAGAGAGACTCGATCTTGGGGTCTCTTTGGCCCTGCAATTGATGGCACAACACTTGATAGATCAAGCTCTAATCGCTCTGAATATCTTGGCTCTGCTGATGGGTCATGCCATAGACCTTGAGCCTTGGCATATTTCTCAACTAGCTCTAACTGTTCACCACTTCTTCCAGTTAACTCTAGATACTTAATAGTTTCTTGATCGATTGGGAAAATCGCCACAGTTGAGCCGTATTCGGGTGACATATTTCCAATTGTGGCTCGATTAGCCATAGGAAGAGCGCATACTCCAGGACCGTAGAACTCAACAAACTTGCCAACTACGCCATGCTTTCTAAGCATCTCAGTGATAGTTAAAACTAAATCAGTTGCAGTTGTTCCAACTGCTAGAGATCCACTTAATTTAAAGCCCAAAACTCTAGGAATTAACATCGAAACTGGCTGACCAAGAAGGGCTGCCTCCGCTTCAATGCCGCCCACTCCCCAACCAAGAACTCCAAGGCCATTGACCATAGTGGTGTGTGAATCGGTTCCAACCACGGTATCTGGATATGCCCGCTGCGCACCATTTACCGCTCTTACCATTACTACTCTTGCAAGATATTCAATATTTACTTGATGAACAATTCCTGTCCCGGGAGGAACTACTTTAAATTCATCAAAGGCGCTCTGACCCCAACGAAGGAAGCGATATCGCTCTTGATTTCTCTCATATTCAATATCAACATTTTCTTTGAAGGAATCAACGGTTCCATATTTATCTGCAATAACTGAGTGATCAATAACTAGCTCAGCAGGGGCTAAAGGATTTACGCGGGATGGATCCCCGCCAAGTTCTGCAATTGCCTCTCTCATAGTGGCAAGATCAACAACGCAGGGAACCCCCGTGAAATCTTGCATAATCACACGCGCTGGAGTGAATTGAATTTCAGTATCAGGAATTGATTCAGGGTTCCATGAAGCAAGAGCTTCTATCTGCTTAGCTGTGATATTTGCACCATCTTCGGTGCGAAGGAGATTTTCTAGCAATACTTTTAATGAGAAGGGAAGAGAATTTGCTTGAGCAAGTTTGGTGATATCAAAGATTTCATAGCTCTTGCCTGATACTTCAAGCGAGCTCTTTGCGCCAAAGGAGTTCTTACTCATATGCCCATCTTAACTGTTGCCATGCAAAGTGCTCAAAAACGAATTACTAGAGAATTACTCAAGAAGTAATGAAACGCGCCACAAGCTCCATATGGGCAGTCATTGGGAAGAGGTCAAAGGCCCTGATTTGATCTAATTTATATCCCTGTGCTGCTAGATAAGCGCTATCTCGGGCAAGTGCGGCTGGATCACAGGCAACATAGACAATCGTTCTTGGAGCAAGTGAGGCAATACTTGAAATGACTCTCTCTCCCGCGCCAGCGCGAGGAGGATCAAGAAGAACTACATTTGCTGCTCGATACTTCTTCAAGCTTGCCTCAACTTTTGCTTCAACTATCTCAACTCTTGGCTCTAGCGCAAAGTTTCGTCTAGCATCGATGATCGCATTCTCATCAGATTCAATTAAGGTAATTCTTCCTGCAACTCCAAGCTGAGATAAAAGGGCTGCGCTAAATAGCCCTGCTCCCCCATAGAGATCGAAGATGTGATCTGCAGGCTCTGCCTGAACATAATCTCTAACTACTTGACTTAAAACAGTTGGCGCCATGCGATGGCTCTGCCAGAAGGTAATTGGATTTAACGAGAAGTTAATATCATCTACCTGCTCCTCTATCAGCCCTAAATTCTCTCGACCTTCGATCACCACTGCGCTCTGGCCTTTACTAGTAATGGCCACATCGACCCGCTTTGATTTTGGCAATTTAGCCTGATTAATCTTCTCGATATCTATATCTTCATGAGCGATTAGGCATTTATCAATTTCAACTATCTGATTTGAGCGCGAGGCATAGAGACCAACCTTGCCATTTTCAGATACTGTAAATTCCATTCTGCTCCGCCAATGTAAATTCGGTTTAACTTCTTCCACTTCTACATCGATCTCCATTTTAGCAAGGCGGCTAAATTGTTCTTTGATAATTTCGCTCTTTAAATCCCGCTGATAACTAAGATCTATATGTTGAAAATCGCATCCCCCGCAGCCATCAAAGCGAGCATATGAACAAGGTGGGCTTACCCGATGTTTAGAAGCTTTAATCACTGAGATGCAGTTTCCTCTCGCAAAGCTCTTTGTCACATCGCTAATCTCAACGATCACACGCTCTCCAGGGATTGCATGTCTTACAAAAATAACTCTTCCGTCGTAGCGTGCTATGCAGTGGCCGCCATGCGCGATAGCTGTGATATCGACTTCTAATTGATCACCGCTTTGCACTCGCGCACCTTTCCCAAAAAATTCATTGAAGCACTTATTTCTCGTGCTATCCCTCGCGTGGATTAGAGGGAATCTAGCCTAAAGGTGTAAATTCTCCTTTTGTGCATGTCGTAATCATGGGTTGCGGCCGAGTCGGTTCTACCCTGGCAAAAGATTTTCAGGCTCTGGGCCATAGCGTTGCCGTAATCGACCAAGATCGTGAAGCTTTTCGTCGCCTTGGCGCAGATTTCAATGGGCTAACTGTGGCTGGAATGGGCTTTGATCGCGACACTTTATTAGAGGCAGGAATTCAAAGAGCTGATGCATTTGCCGCAGTTTCAAATGGTGATAATTCAAATATTTTGGCAGCCAGAGTTGCTAGAGAAACTTATGGAGTAGCAAGCGTTGTGGCTCGAATTTATGATCCAGGTAGAGCTGAGATTTACCAAAGGCTAGGCATTCCTACCGTTGCAACTGTTCTATGGACTACAGATCAAATTATGAGAAGGCTACTTCCGCAGGGATCTCGCTCTGAGTGGCAAGATGCATCAGGAAAAGTGCAACTAGCTGAGATTGCTTTGCATCGTGATTGGTATGGACGTCCAGTTTCACTAATTGAACAACATACCGATGCTCGCGTCGCTTTCGTTACAAGGCTTGGCGAAGGCTTGATTCCCAATGAACACACTGTCTTGCAAGAAGGCGATGTTGTTCATGTAATGGTTGAAGATAAGAACTTAGCCTCAACCGAGGCCTCCCTTGCCCTTCCTCCGAGTGGGCAGTAGAGATGAGAATTGCTATCGCAGGTGCTGGTAATGCAGGGCGAGCTATCGCCAGAGAGCTAATTGAAAATGGCCATCAAGTATTACTAATAGATAAGAATCCAAAGTCTCTTAAAATGGAGAGCGTCCCATCAGCTGAGTGGCTTCTAGCAGATGCCTGTGAGATCAGCTCACTTGATAGGGCCAAACTTGATACCTGCCAAGTTATGGTTGCAGCTACCGGAGATGACAAGGTAAATCTTGTGGCATCACTTCTTGCCAAGACTGAGTATGGAGTTCCAAGAGTAGTTGCAAGAGTAAATCATCCAAAAAATGAGTGGCTATTTGATTCTTCTTGGGGCGTTGATGTCGCTGTTTCAACTCCAAGAATTATTGCTGCCCTTGTTGAGGAAGCTGTCTCTGTTGGAGATATTGTCAGACTCTTCTCACTTAAAGCTGGCGAGGCGAGTTTAGTTGAACTAACTCTTCCTGATAACTCTTCCTGCCTTGGAAAATCTGTTGAAGAAATTTCACTTCCGCAAGATGCCTCACTTGCAGCGATTATTAGAGATGGCCATGTGATAACTCCAGCAGATCATGATGTTTTTGCAGCTGGAGATGAACTAATTTTTGTTACTACCGCAGAGGCGGAGGTCTCATTAAAGGCTTGCTTTATTAAGGATTAGCTCTCTTTACCAATTCGCAAGTCATCTCTTAGCTTTGGGCCACTTTTAATTACCAACCATGTTGCCCAAGCTGTAGCGATAAATAGCGGATAGCCCATAATTAATCTGGCGCTTCCTAGTAAATTAACATTTCCACTTACATATAGTGGATACTGCACAATAAGACGGATGGCAAACATTCCAACCCAGAGCCAGGTTGCTTTGATATAGACCTTGGTTCTTGCAGGATCTTTGCGCCATCTAAAGTTCTCTTCCAAGAGTGGACCGATAATGAGTCCTATCACTGGCCAGCGCAGAAGTATTGAAATCAAATAGGCAGATCCATAGATCGCATTGGTCCAGAGCCCTGGAAGATAGAAATCTTCCGCCTTTCCAGTGCGCATCGAGAGCCAAGCGCATATTCCAACGCCAATTACTCCAGAGAGCGCATGCTGGATTGTTTCGCGCTTTACCAATCTAAGAAGTGTTAAAAGTAGTGAGAGAGCAAGTGCGGCATAGGCTGAATCTCTAACATCCTTTGTGATATTAAATGCGATAAGAAAGAGCAGAGCGGGAAGCCCAGAATCTATTAGCCCTTTAACTCCCCCCATAGCAGAGAGGATTTTTGCTTTATCTTCACTCTCGCTCATGAGCGCCCACTTGATCCAAAGCCAGAGCCACTTCGATTAGATCCAGGAAGTTCTTCTACTGCAACAAACTCAGCACGTTCAACTCTCTGGAAAACCAATTGCGCGATGCGATCGCCACGCTTTATCTCAAAGCTCTCACTCTGGTCATGATTAATTACTATTACTGAAATCTCTCCACGATAACCAGCATCTATTGTCCCTGGGGCATTTACTAGCCCAACTCCATATTTAACAGCAAGGCCAGAGCGGGGATGAACAAAGGCGGCGTATCCATCACTTAATGCGATAGCAATACCGGTTGGAACAAGAGCTCTCATGCCAGGCTCAATTGTGATATCTATCGCTGAATAGATATCAGCTCCAGCATCGCCAGGCTTTGCATATTTGGGCATAGGTAGGCCTGTATCTAATTGGGTAATTAGTACTTTCATGGATTGATCTCAAACTCAGTATCGATAGATAGATCTCTTCGATCTTTTAATACACCCTTAAATTCCTCTGATGCATGATTAATGAAGTGCTCCATAGGGACAACAATAAATATCGCTGCAGCCTCAACTGCTAAAACTCCATTATCTGAACCAATTCTGCCCTCAGCCCTGGTGAATATCTTTCTACCCTCTTGGCCGATTATTTCAGCATTGATAAATAGCGTGCTTCCAACTGGAACTGGGGCAAGAAATGATGTTTCAAGTTTTCCAGTTACTGCCGGCTCTCGAACTAACCACATTAACTTTCCTAAAGCTTCATCAAAGGCGCATGAGAGCAGCCCGCCATGAGCAAGACCTGGAGCTCCTTGATGTAAATCGGTAACTCTAAATTGCGCAGTGATGTTCATACTATCTCCGGCATAGGCAACAAGATGTAAACCTGCAGGATGGTTAGGGCCACAGCCATAGCAATCAAGGTTATGAGAGCCGAGTAACTTGCCACTTGATGGAGCATCAGGATGGCGAGGCGGGACTTTAACTCCGGGGGGAACTTGAATATTTAGCTGGCGTGACATGGGGTGAAGATTACCCTGTCGATAGGCAGGCGCTATCTAAAGCAAGGAAGTACTCTCATCTCATGCGCGAGGTAATGAGATGGCCAATCTGGCTTATTTTCTTAGTTATCTGCTTTGATCTATCAATCTTGCTAGCTATCTGGGCCTCACTTGGAAATATGGCCACATTCATTACTGCAATTATTCTCACTATCTCAACTATCTACTTCTATCATGCAACATCACTAACCCTTGAGCTCAATTCAGAGCGCCTTAGGGCGGGTCGGGCAAATATAGAGCTTCAATATTTAAAGAAGGTAGAAGTATTAAGCAAAGAAGATATGTCATTTCATCGTGGAGCAGGCATAAATCCCCAGGCCTTCCTTGCGCTGCGCTTCTGGGTTAAAAAAGGTTTAAAAGTTGAAATTGCAGATCAGCGTGATCCCACACCATTTTGGTTGATAAGTTCTAAACATCCAGAACGATTTTTAGAGAGATTAAATCCTTAAGCACAATCTTTGCAGACTGCTTTGACTCCCTCACCACGTGCTACTTGAGTAATGTGATGAACTAAGAAGCACCGAGAACAGGTAAATTCATTATCTTGCTTAGGAACTACCCGAACTGATAACTCTTCACCAGATAAATCTGCTCCTGGCAGCTCAACATTTTCTGCCTCTTCCTCATCGAGATCAACCTGACCTGATTGTGCTTCAGCCCTTCTAGCCTTTAACTCTTCTAGGGATTCCTCATGTAACTCTTCATCGGTTTTTCGAGGCGTGTCGTAATCAGTTGCCATTGATCTCTCACCACCAATCTCTTCTTACTTAGAGCCAGACCATTTAGTCACTTGGCTACGGGCGGATAATGCCCAACTACTTGCTCGCTGTCCTATCCAACACTCGGCGTGTCGCAATTATTCCCCAAGTGTTAAGCCTACTGACCTAATTCTGAACGGCGTTTGGCCTCTTCTTGCCTCCACTTTTGAATTTGGCCATGATTTCCAGAGAGTAAAACCTCGGGAACATTTAGATCTCGCCAAATAGCAGGTTTAGTAAATGTTGGATATTCCAGAGCGCCAACTTCATTATGTGATTCCTCATCAAGAGATGCAGGATTGCCAATTACTCCAGGAATTAATCGAGTAACTGCCTCAATTATTACTAGCGCTGCTACCTCGCCACCATTAACAACATAATCTCCAATTGATATTTCATGAACCCTTACTCCGCTTACACCGCGATAGTAATCACTAACTCTTGTATCAATTCCTTCATAACGACCGCAGGCAAATACCAGATGCTTAGCTCCACTTAACTTCTCGGCCTTGTTTTGATTGAACTTTACTCCTGCGGGGGTGAGAATTATCAGATCTATCTCGCTATCTTTTTCCAAAATTGAATCAATAGCTAAACCCCATGGCTCTGCCATCATCACCATTCCTGCTCCCCCGCCATAAGGAGTGTCATCAACGCTATGGTGATTATCTGTTGTGAAATCTCTTAGATTAATACTTTTAAAATCAATTAAAGATTGGCTCCGCGCTTTACCAATGAGGGATAGCTCAAGAGGCGAGAAGTATTCTGGGAAGATAGAGATAGCAGTTATCTTCACAGTAGCTCCTCTAGATTATCAGCAGTAATTATCTTACTTGTGATATCAATATCTGGGGTGAAGTGCTTAACAAATGGAATCAAGAAGTCTCCTCCTTGATAAGTGATTACTAGCGTGTCTTGAGATGGAAGCTGGAGGACCTCTTTAACCTCGCCCCACTCTTTGCCGGATCTATCAATTACCTTGCATCCTAGGATTTGAGAGATATGAAAATCATCTTCAGTAACATTTGAATCTGATGGAGTAATTTCGGCAAGAAGTAAAACGTTTCGAAGTTTTTCAACCGCGCTTCTATCGCTATAACCTTCAAATGAGAGCAGAAGTGTTCCGCTATGAACTTTTGCGCCTATTATCTTTAAGGGGCCCTTATCTTCTGGATCTGTTTTTAAAATTGATCCAATGGCAAATCTCTCTTCAGGGCTATCGGTTCGAACTTCAATGGTTGCCTCTCCGCGCACTCCATGTGCGCGACCGATGCGACCTACAACAAGTAACAAATTAGCTAAGCGCGATTAACGCGCCTCATCCGCCTCAACAAGATCTACGCGAACGCTTCGTCCAGCCAGGGCTGAAACCACTGTACGTAGCGCCTTTGCTGTTCGACCATTGCGACCGATTACCTTGCCAATATCTTCAGGGTGAACTCTTACTTCAAGAGTTGTTCCGCGTCTTCCCTCTTTTTCAGAGATCAGTACCTCTTCAGGGTTATCTACGATTCCCTTAACTAAATGTTCTAGAGCTTCATCAATCATCATATTTACTCAGCTGGAGTTTCAGTTGGCGCAGCCTCTGCTACTACTTCTGCAGGAGCATCTGCTACTGGGGCATCAATCGGAGCTGCTTCAGCTACAACTTCAACTGGGGCCGACTCTACTGCTGCCTCAACGGGAGCTGCTTCAGCTACAACTTCGACTGGAGCGCTCTTTGCCGCAAGTTTCTCAGCAGCGCGCTTCTTCATAGTAGTTGCGCCATCTGCTGGCTCATTGCTTGCTGCCTTTACTGCCTCTTCATAAGCAACGCGCTTATTTGGGCGAACTGGAAGAGTTTTAAGTGTTCCCTCTTGGCCAGCAATTCCCTTGAACTTCTGCCAATCACCAGTAACTTTCAAAATAGCCTCTACAGCTGGAGTTGGTTGTGCACCATTTTTTAGCCAATGTTGGGCGCGATCTGAATCAACTTCAATTAAGGAAGGCTCAGATGCTGGTGAGTATCGACCAATCTCTTCAATCTTTAGACCATTACGAGCTTTACGAGAATCTGCGATAACAATTCGGTAGTGCGGGGTGCGAATCTTTCCCAAACGTACCAATCTAATTTTTACGGCCACGAAGGCTTTCTCCTTGCATAGTTAATCGAACTTATCTTTTCTTCCTTGAGTAGGATGCCAAGTGAAGAGAAAAAAGCTCTTACGTTTATAAGTGCCGGTCAAGAGGTAGAGGGCCCTTGAACAGGAGGCCAATATTGCCACGAGCCCGGCATATTTCCCAATTGAGCTTAGCTATCGCCCTTCTTGGGCTGCTCGCTTGGCTGGATTTCCAGATCGTGACTTCTTCTTCGGCGCACTCTTTGGTGAACTCATTGGAGTAGCAGTTGGCAGGCTCATTCCCCCAGGAAGCGCCATCCCTGCAGGCAATCCACCACCAGATCTCATCTGCTTCATCGCTTTCTGCGCAGCAGAGAAGCGATCAACTAAAGAATTAACCTCTGTAACGCTTCTGCCGCTACCAAGTGCAATACGTGCTCGTCTTGAACCATTTAATATTTTTGGATCACGTCTCTCACCTGGAGTCATCGATTGCACAATAGCTTGTGTTCTAACTAGCTCGTTATCATCGATGCTATCTATCTGCTTCTTCATTGCAGCAGAGTTAGCGCCGGGTAGCATGCCAAGGAGTTTGGTCATAGAGCCCATCTTCTTCATGGCCCCTAGCTGCTCTAAGAAATCCTCTAAAGTGAAATCTTGCCCTGAAACAAATTTCTCTTCCAAACGCTTAGCGCTATCTCCATCGAGTGCTCGTTTTGCCTGCTCGGCTAAGGTTGCAATGTCGCCAAGTCCCAAAATCCTTGAGGCCATGCGCTCGGGATAGAAGTAATCAAAGTCAGTTAACTTCTCCCCACTTGAGGTAAAGAGAATTGGTTTTCCTGTCACTTCAACAATTGATAGCGCAGCTCCAGCTTTCGCATCGCCATCTAGCTTTGTTAATACAACTCCATCAAAACCCACTCCCTCTAAAAAGGCTAGCGAGGTAGTAAGGGCATCTTGTCCCATCATTGCATCTACTACAAAAAGAATTTCATGAGGATTAATTGCATCCCTAATAGAACTTGCCTGCTGCATTAACTCACTATCAATACCAAGTCTTCCAGCTGTATCAACAATTACAACATTATGGACTTTATCTATGGCATAGGTAATTGCGCTCTTGGCAACCTTTACTGGATCACCAATTCCATTTCCTGCCTCTGGCGCAAATATTGGAACTGAAATTGACTCTGCTAAGACTTGCAATTGCGTTACAGCATTAGGTCTCTGAAGATCTGCTGCAACTAATAGTGGAGTATTTCCATCCTCTTTTAGAAATCTAGCTAATTTTCCAGCTAGCGTTGTTTTTCCAGATCCTTGAAGACCTGCAAGCATTATTATCGTTGGCCCACTTTTGGCATAGCGAATTCTTCGCCCTTGCCCGCCAAGAATTGCAATCAATTCCTGATTGATAATCGAGTAGATCTCCTCAGATTGATTAGTTGATTGTCTAATCTCTGGAAGTTTTTCAAGGGATCTACTTCTAATCTTTTCTACAAAGCCTTCAGTAACGCTTAGCGCAACATCTGCCTCTAATAAAGCGATACGAAGCTCTTGGCAGGTGCTCTCAATATCTTCAGGAGTGATTCGCCCTTTTTTTCGCAGAGTTCCAAAGAGATCAGAGAATTTAGAGCTTAAGGAATCGAACATGTCTTTAAGCCTACATAAAGGCTAGGCAAATAGAAAAAAGGTGGATGCGCCCTCGCATATTCCACCTTTTTTCAACTATCACTGCCTTGGTGCGGGCAACTATTAGATTGCTGCCTCACCTTTCTCGCCGGTACGAACGCGAACTACGTTATCAACGGGGGTGGACCAAACTTTGCCATCACCGATTGATCCTGTAGATGCCGCCTTCACAATGGTGTTGATCACGGAATCAACATCCTTATTCTCAGCAAGAATCTCTATTTTTATTTTGCTGATTAAGTCGATGGGATATTCAGCTCCGCGATATACCTCAACGTGGCCACCTTGGCGACCAACTCCAGATACTTCAGAGACTGTCATTCCTTTGACTCCAGCTGCCCTAAGGGCATTTTTAACATCATCGAACTTTCCTGGCTTGATGATTGCGGTAATTAACTTCATGATTAACGACCTCCCTTGAGAACTCCACCTAATTCATAGGCGCTCTCTGCATGTTCTGATTGATCGACTCCAGCTAGCTCACTCTCAGCCTTGACTCTAAATCCAATCGTTTTCTCAATTAGGAAGCCGATGATTAAGGTCATGACAAATGAATAACCCATAACTAGTCCAACGCCGAGAGCTTGTTTACCAAGGAGCTCAACGCCGCCGCCATAGAAGAGGCCATCTAGTCCCAGAATCTTGCTAGTTCCAAAGAAGCCAATTGCCAAACTACCAACAATGCCGCCAACCAAGTGAACACCAACAACATCTAGAGAATCGTCATATCCCAACTTGTATTTCAGGCCAACTGCTAGCGCGCAGGCAATTCCAGCGATTAAGCCAATAACTGCTGCTGCCCATGGTTCAACAAATGCGCAAGCTGGAGTAATAGCAACTAGCCCTGCAACTGCTCCAGATGCAGCGCCAAGAGTTGTGGGATGTCCATCACGGAATTTCTCAGTAAGAATCCAGCCAATGACTGCTCCTGCTGTTGCTACTTGGGTATTAATAAATGCCAGAGCTGCAATTCCATTAGCAGCAAGTGCGCTTCCAGCATTAAATCCAAACCATCCAAACCATAGCAAGCTAGCACCAAGCAGTACTAGAGGCAGTGAGTGAGGGCGCATTGGAGATCTCTGCCAACCAATTCTCTTTCCAAGAACAATTGCTAGGGCAAGTCCGGCAGCGCCAGCATTGATATGAACTGCAGTTCCACCAGCGAAGTCTTGAACCCCTTGTGAGGCAAGATATCCCGCGCCAGTAACGGTATCGCCAACTTTATTTCCAAAGGCAAATACCCAGTGAGCTACTGGGAAATAAACGACAGTCACCCAGATAGCAACGAATATTGCCCATGAGAAGAACTTAGTTCTATCTGCAATCGCGCCAGAGATAAGCGCTGGGGTAATAATGGCAAACATAAGTTGAAAGACTGCAAATGCCAGAAGTGGAATTGGGTAAACGCCGCCATTATTTGCTAATTCATTTACTGCATCACCTAAACCTGAAGTGGAAAAAGATCCATACCAAGGTGAATCAGCTTCATAGCCAAAAGCAATTTTAAAACCGTAGATAACCCAGAGGATACTTACTACTCCTATGGTGATTATCGACATCATCATCATATTTAGCGCGCTCTTTGCTCGCACCATTCCGCCATAGAAGAATGCAAGCCCCGGAGTCATTAACAAAACTAGGGCAGAGCTAGCTAATACCCATGCAGTATCACCAGCGCTTAGTACTACTTCATCCATTACTATTTTCTCCGAACCAGGACTGCCAGAGGCAGAATCCGTGAAATAAAGGTGAATATCTCAACTCTGAGAATGAGGCGAGTCTGCTTTAGAAGTATTTCCCCTAATGGCTCAGATTGATTTCACCTAGGTGACACTTCTTCGCCCTCTGTTACGGCTATGTTAAAAGTTCGGTGATATACCCATCGCCATCAAAGGGGGCCAGATCATCTATTGCCTCACCAAATCCAACATATTTCAGGGGAACTTGCAAGGCAGCCTCAGTGGCTATCGCAATACCGCCCTTGGTAGAGCCATCAAGCTTTGTGACCATGAGGCCCGTTAAATTAACGCTAGAGGCAAAGGTCTCTGCCTGCTTGATTCCATTCTGACCCGTGGTTCCATCTAGCACAAATAGAATCTCATTTACCGGAGTTACCTTCTCAACAACTCTTTGAATCTTGCCCAATTCATCCATCAAGTTGCTCTTGGTATGAAGTCTTCCTGCAGTATCAATAATTAGAAAATCAAATCCTTCATCTTTAGCTCTTTTTGCGCCATCAAAGGCTATCGCTGCAGGATCGCTATTGCTTGACCCACTTAAAACCTCCACGCCAATTCTCTCGCCCCAAGTTTCAAGCTGGGCAACTGCAGCAGCTCTAAAGGTGTCAGCAGCAACTAATAAAACTTTCTTATCCTTCTTTGAATAGTAATTTGCTAGCTTGGCTGCGCTTGTAGTCTTTCCAGTGCCATTGACTCCAACAATTAGAACTACCGTTGGCCCAACATTTGACAAGTTAATTGCTCTAGATGATGAGATTAACTTTGATTTCAGTGAGTTAGCGATGGCCGTTGAAAGCTCCTCACTCTTCTCGCGTTTAACTAATTCTAGAATCTCTTCAGTTATCTTCACCCCGATATCTGATGAGATGAGAATCTGTCTAAACTGCTCAAGATCTTCAATTGTTGCTTTGGATTTTGAGAATTTACTTAAGAAAGAGCCAAATAAACCCATAGTTAAGCGGGTTCAGTTTCAATCTCGCGAAGACGCTGAGAGATTACTTCTGATACTCCATCACCGCGCATACTTACGCCATACAAAGTATCGCCAATTTCCATAGTTCGTTTTTGATGAGTGATGATAATTAGCTGAGAAGCCTGTCTTAGCTCTTCCAGTACTGATAGCAGGCGACCAAGATTTGTATCATCAAGTGCGGCTTCAACCTCATCTAATACATAGAAAGGACTTGGTCTTGCCTTAAATATCGCTACCAGAAGAGCTACTGCAGTCAGTGAGCGCTCCCCACCAGAGAGAAGCGATAGTCGCTTAATTCTCTTTCCTGGAGGACGAGCTTCAACGTCCACTCCAGAATTGAGTAGATCGCTGGGATCAGTTAATAGCAGGCGCCCCTCTCCCCCTGGAAAGAGTCGAGCAAATATTTTTTCAAACTCTCGAGCTGTATCCCTAAAGGCTTCTTCAAAAATCTCTTGAACCTTGTCATCAACTGATTTGATGATATCTAGCAGGTCCTTCTTTGATTTCTTTAAATCCTCTAATTGATCTGCTAAATATTTCAAGCGCTCTTCAAGGGATGAGAACTCCTCAAGTGCTAAAGGATTAATTTTTCCAAGCAGCGCTAGTGATTTCTCAGCCCCAGCCAGACGCTTTTCTTGCTCTTGGCGGATGAAAGGAATGAACTCGCCTTGGCTTAAATTTCCTGCATCATCTTCAATAAATGTTGGAACTGGCTTATCTGGGCCGTACTCATTTACAAGAGATGAGCTATCAACTCCAAATTCCTCCATAGCCTTTATCTCAAGTTGTTCAATTCTTAGCCTCTGCTCAGCTCTTGCTATCTCGTCGCGATGAACACTGGAAGTTAATTGATCAAGTTCAACGCTTAAATCTCTGATCGCCTGGCGAGTAGAGAGGATTTCACCATCTCTACTAGAGCGAGCAACCTCAAGTCTTTCGCGCTCGCTATTTGCTCTTGATATGGATATCTCTATTTGAATTAGCGCTTCATAGGCAGCATCTGCAATTGCTTGAGCAGTAACCGCGCCTCTTGCTCTAGCTGCGCGGCGGGCGATGTTATTACTTGCCGCCTGGCGCTCATTTGATGCAGCAAGTTCTAGATCTCTAGCTCGCTGTGAAATCGCTGCAACTCGCTCCTCGATAGTTCGAAGCGCGAGGCGAGCCTCGACTTCGACTGCTCTTGCTGTAGCAAGAGTTGCCCTTAGATTCTCAACTGCGCTTAACTCAGGTTCGAGCGGCTCACTACTCTTTTCAAACTCACTTCTAGCAATATCTAGTTCTTTTAGATCGTTACTTAACGCTTGCTTAAGCTCAGTAATTGATTTCTCTAAACGATCAACTTCGCCGCTAGCGCTCTTTACTCCTTGGCTAGCTGCTGCCATCTGCTCAGCAAGGGCTGCCATGGCAGCGTCTGATTCATTCAATCTAGCTAGCGCTTGATCATAGCTAAGTTGATCAGTTCTCAATTTTGCTTCAGAAGATGAAATATCAAAATGAATCCGATCACAATCATGGCCATGTCTCTGCAGCTCTATCTCACCTTTTTCAATCATTTCAGAGATCTCAATTAGTGAGGTGCGCGAAGATGAGCCGCCACTTGCTCTTCCTCGTCCAACCAAATCTCCATCACGAGTGACTGCAATAAGCAAGGGATTATCAGAGATGATCTGACTTGCTTGATTTAGCGAATCTGCGGCAACTAAACCAGAGAAAAGAGCTGGCAAAATAGAATTTAAGGTAGCTGATGAGACTTTACTGACTAGTGGCGTCAATCCATTTGGTATCTCAATAACTGCTCTGGAGTCACCTTCGGAGATAAAGAGTAGCTCAGCACTTCCTGCAGATCTGGACTTCAAAAAAGTGATAGCAGAGATAACTTGATTTAGATCTTGCAGCACCAATGCATTTGCCAATGACCCTAGGGCATTTGTTACTGCGCTCTGCCAGCCAGGTTCAACGGTTAATAGCGATGCTAGGCTGCCACGAATCACGATTCCTTGATCATTTGTTAATAGCGCGCCACTTCCATCTTTATGCAGCGTTGCTTGCCGGAGCGCATCAATTTTCGCCTCAGAAGCAGCTCTTGCTCTCTCGGCTAGAGAGAGATCACTTCTTAACTTTTCAAGAGCAGCCTTGCTGCCATTTAGAAGAGTTTTTGCTTTCTCAAATTCTGCATCAAGGCCGAGTTCTCCTGCATCAAGACCAGCAATTTCACTTTCAAGACGAGCAAATTCAACTTTAGATTCAGAAACTCTTGCATGAGCGCCAGTTAGCGCGCTCTCTAGCCTATTTATTTCAGAGCCAGCGCCATCGATTCGAGATTGGAGAGACTTGATATGTCCCTCTTGTCTGGCAGTTCCCTCTCGATAATCAGCAATTGCTCTCTGGGCTGCTGCTACTCGATCTTCTTCGCCCTTTAAGCGCGCCTCTAATTGAGTAACACTATTACTTGCTGCAACTAATTCTGATCGCGCTTTATCAGATGAACCTTGTAGAACAGATTCCTCACCTCTTAAAACTTTTGCCTCCGCCTCTAGCGCTTCAGGATCTCGCCCTGATGCTCTAGCTTCCTCTGCCTCCTCAGCTAAAAAGCGTGCACGCTCTGATGCCAAGTTCTGTGTTCCTCTTAACTTTTCTTTCTGAGCAGTTAGGCTGTAATAATTATTCTGCGCACTGGCTAACTCTGGTCCTTGAATCGCTGCTATCTGATCTAACTCAATCTCTCTTTTACGTAACTGATCGAGCTCTTGATCAACTTCACTTCGTCTCTGACGAAGAGCAGTCTCATCAGCAACTTCTAAACTTAGAGTTGAATTAAATGCAATTAAATCATCTGCCAATATTCTTAGTTTGGCATCTCGCACATCAGCCTGGATCACCGCAGCTTTTTTGGCAACCTCTGCTTGTTTGCCAAGTGGGCGGAGTTGTCTTCTTAACTCATTGGTGAGATCTTGAACTCTCGACATATTGCCCTGCATTGAATCTAATTTTCGAAGAGCTTTCTCTTTGCGCTTCCTATGTTTTAAAATTCCAGCAGCTTCTTCAATAAATCCTCTTCGCTCCTCAGGATTTGCCGTAAGGATGGCATCAAGTTGTCCCTGGCCAACGATTACATGCATCTCACGTCCGATGCCGCTATCGCTTAATAACTCTTGAATATCTAGAAGGCGCGCTGATTCACCATTGATTTGATAATCACTCTGGCCATTTCTAAATAAAGTTCTTGAAATAGTAACTTCGCTAAATTCAATTGGTAGAGCGCCATCTGCGTTATCAATAGTTACTGATACCTCTGCTCGTCCAAGAGGTGCTCGCCCTGAAGTTCCAGCAAAGATGACATCTTCCATCTTTCCGCCGCGCAGGCTCTTTGCTCCCTGCTCGCCCATAACCCAAGAAAGAGCATCAACCACATTGCTCTTACCTGAACCATTTGGCCCCACCACGCAGGTGATTCCAGGCTCGAACTTCAAGGTCGTTGGGGCGGCAAAGGACTTAAAGCCCTTTAGGGTCATGCTCTTTAAATACACGGGTAGAACCTATCGGGTGAGCCCGCGCACGCTCGGGTTTTACCCCCGCTTAGGGCTGACTTTTTTTCTAACCTTCTTTTTTCCCGCTTTCTTAAGGGGAGATTTGCTCTGGCATTGTGGACAAAAATGTGACGACCGGTTTGCGAAAGCAATCCTGGCAATCTCTCTGCCACATCTAGAGCAGGGCTCATTCTCCTGGCCATATGCCTCAAGCTCAATATCAAAGTATCCACTCTCGCCATTTACATTTATATATAGCTCATCAAAACTTGTCCCACCTGCCTTCAAGGCTTTCTCCATAACAAATTTAGTTGCATCAAGAAGCTTAGAAATTTCTTGTTCCGATAGTTTCTTTGCAAGACGTTCAGGATGAATCTTGGCTCGCCAGAGCGCTTCATCAGCATAGATATTACCCACGCCACTTACAACGCCCTGATCAAGAAGTACTCGCTTTATTGCGCTGTTTTTCTTACCTATCCGGCTAATTACAGCTCTGCGATTAAATTTGTCGTCAAATAGATCAGGGGCGATACGAGTAAAGGATTGAGGTATCAGCTCTTGGTCTTCCAGGACCAACTTATCAATTGAAATCCAACCAAAGGTTCGTTGATCAACAAATCGAATCTCTTTTCTTCTATCGCCGCAATCAATGCGAACCCGCAGATGTTTCTCATATTGGCTCTGCTTATCTTGGATTAACAACTGACCGCTCATTCCTAGGTGGGCCATCAGCGCAAAATCTCTATTTAATTCAAACCATAGGAACTTTCCACGCCTCTTAACATTTAATACCTTTGCGCCCTTAATGGCGCTATATGGAGCATAGGTAGAAGATCTATTTCCACCTTTATGAACTACATCAATTTCTTTAATTTTTCTTCCAACAATAAAAGGTTCTAAACCTCGCCTTACAGTTTCAACCTCGGGTAACTCAGGCATAAGTTACTTCTTTGAAAGTGCTTCAAAAGCAATTCTTGCTGCAACTTGTTCTGCTTCGCGCTTTGATTTGCCATGGCCTTCTGGGTATGCAACTCCATTAACAATTGCATAGGCGACAAAATCTTTATCGTGATCAGGGCCTGACTCACTAACCTTATATTCAGGTGGCGACCATCCAGAGGAGGCCACGATCTCCTGAAGTGCAGTCTTGCCATCAAGACCTGCTCCCCTTGTTACCGCTTCATCAATAGCGCTCTTCATCAAACGCATAATTATCTCTGCGCTAACATCAAAGCCATGATCTAAATAAATGGCTCCAACCAGAGCCTCAAAGGCATCTGCCAAAATTGAATTCTTATCTCTTCCACCAGTTACTTCTTCGCCCTTGCCAATCTTTAGCGCTGAGCCAAGTTCTAACTCTCTTGCAATACTTGCAAGCGCTCGCATATTTACTATTCCTGAGCGAAGTGGTGAGAGACGAGATTCATCAAGATCTGGAAAGCGCTCATATAACGCCTCTGTAATTACTAAACCTAGGACGCTATCGCCTAGAAACTCTAAGCGTTCATTGGTTGGAAGACCACCAAATTCATAAGCAAAGGAGCGGTGAGTTAATGCCAGTTCAAGTAACTCTGGTTTTACCGAAACTCCAAGCTTTTCGGTCAGAGCCAGACTCAGATTAAACCTCTAGAACTTGACGACGGTTATAGGTGCCGCAGGTTGGACAAGCAGTATGTTGCAACTTAGGCTGCGCACATTGCGGGCAATTTGCAGTAGCTGCAGGTGTTGCTTTCCACTGGCTACGACGAGAACGTGTGCGCGAGCGCGACATCTTTCGCTTTGGTAATGGCACAGTTATTCTCCTTTAAAAAGTTACTACCTCAAGATTGAGGGCTAAGTATTGCCCAGCTTCGATATCTTTGCAAAATCACGCCTATTTAGGGCTTCCAATCAGCCAATCCGCTCCACCTGGGATCACTCGCCTTATGGGCATGATCCTTTTCAAGCTCGCGCCACTTAAGGCCGCAGATTGAGCAGAGCCCCAAGCAATCGCTCTGGCAGAGAGGGTTAATTGGCATAGCAAGAATCACTGCATCTCGGATCGGAACTTCAAGGTCGGCAATATCGCCATCTAGGCTAAATACCTCATCTTCATCTTCTCCCACCTCTTTAACTTTGGAAGAGTAGAGAAAGAGCTCTTGAAATTTCTGATTAACATCAAATTCAATTGGATCTAAACATCGCCCGCACTCTCCCCTGGCATGAGAGATAACTTGGCCAGTGAGCAAAACTCCGCCATCGACAGATTCTGCTTTAAAGGAAATATCTAGCGGTTCTGACTTTGGAATCTCAAGTAGGGCAATGCCTATCGCTTGCGGGGCGTTAAATTCCAGGTGATATTGGCGAAACTCTCCCGCTCTTCTTGGAAGTTCATGGAAATTAACTTTAAATGGTGATTCAACCTTGGAGTTCATGCAATTACTACTCTGCTAGTTGGGAGAGTACATCTTTATCGCTAGCGCCAGCCAGTCTTTCTCGCCCTCGATTAACTGCCTCTAGCGTCTTATTTAAAATCACTTCAAGGGTTGCAAGGCGTGAATCAATATAGGCATCAACTTCTTCGCGCTCTTTCTCAACTTTTGAGTGCGCCTCATCAATTAATCTTGCAGACTCCTCCCTTGCAGCTGCGACAATTGCAGTCTGCTCAACCATTCGAGCAACTTCTTCTCTAGCATGAGCAATCAATTGCTCAGCGCTCTGTCTGCCCTCTTCAATTATTGTCTCTCTACTTCCGAGTAGCCTCTGCGCGCTTGAGAGATCTTTTGGAAGAGCTTGATTTATCTCCTCCAGCAGTTCCAACATCTCGCCACGATGAACTACGCAAGAGGCTGATAATGGAACTGAGCGAGCTTCATTAACCATAGTTATGGCAGATTGGAGTTTCTCTATTGCTTCCATTTTATGACCTTCCTGATTGCGAACTTGGCGAAGAAGAATCTTTTGCTTTTCTAATCAATTCACTTAAAACTCCTGCAGGAACCAGCTTTGAAACATCCCCGCCATAGCGGGCGATCTCTCTAACTAGAGATGATGATAGGAAGGAATAGGCAGGTTTGGTTGCCATGAGCAGAGTGTCAACGCCCTTTAATTGCAGATTCATCTGAGCCATCTGAAGTTCGTAGTCAAAATCACTTACTGCGCGCAGCCCCTTAACTATGGCATCAACTTTATTCTCTCGACAGTAGTCAACTAATAGGCCACTCCACATATCAACTTTTACATTCGGCAGATGCTTAACGCAATCCCTCGCTAGAACTATCCGCTCCTCTATAGTAAACAGACTGCTCTTTGAGTTATTTACCAGGACAGCAATTACTACCTCATCGAATAGATGGCTGGCACGCTCAATAACATCGAGGTGTCCATTAGTTATTGGGTCAAAGGAGCCCGGACATACTGCTTTCTTCACGGGGCAACGCTAACACGAATCGCTAAATGCGCTATTGCCTAGGTTCGCCGTAGTAAATACTGGCTGCGCCATACTTTCGCACCTTCAACTCAGCTAAGCCTTGGGGCCATGAGAAGGGTTTCGTTTTTGAATCCCGCTCAACTGCAACTATTGAAGAACTCTTCAGAAACCCATTGCTAGCAAGTGATAACAATATTTTCTCAACATCGCTATTTGGCAAGTCATATGGTGGATCGATGAAAACAATATCAAAGGCTATATCTGCGCCTTTATCTAAATACTTACCTGCAGACATTGTTATGACGGAGGCAGAACCAATGCCGGGAATTTTCTCAAGCAATTCAAAATTACTTCGAGTAACAGTAGTTGCCTTCTCTTCATTATCTACTGCAACTACTACTCCAGCTCCACGTGAGAGCGCTTCACAAGAGACTGCTCCTGAACCGCAATAGAGATCAAGAAAGTTTGCATCACTAAGAGAACCAAATTCAGACTCAAGAGTTGAGAAGAGGGCCTCTCTTGCTCGATCAGAGGTTGGACGAACTTGGGAGATTGGTGAATTAATATTTCTTCCCTTTGCAAGACCAGCAATTATTCTCATTTAGCGTTTCTCCAAATAGGCGGCTCGTTCTTCTTGTCTTAACTTCTCCACCGCTTTAGCAAGTTCTGGGTTTGCAGCAAGCGTTGGATCTTGGCTAAGCAGATTCTCCGCTACTAGGCGCGCTTGAGCAATTAACTCCTCATCTCTAATAACTCTTAGAAGCCTTAGGTGAGATCTTGCTCCAGATTGTGCGCTTCCCAAAACATCACCCTCGCTACGCTCTTGTAAATCAAGGCGGCTTAGTTCAAAGCCATCAGTAGTTGCAGCAACAGCTCTTAACCTAGCCATTGCAGGTGAATCTTCACTAGCTGATGAAACAAATAAACAGAGCCCAGGAGAAACGCCGCGGCCGATACGACCACGGAGCTGATGAAGTTGTGAAACGCCAAATCTCTCAGCATTCATAATGATCATCATCGTGGCATTTGCAACATCAACGCCAACTTCAATCACAGTAGTAGTAACTAGAACATCTAACTCATGGCGAACAAAAGCTTGCATTACCGCCTCTTTCTCTTCAGAAGGTAGGCGGCCATGAAGCTTTCCTACCCTTAAATCTTTCATTACATCGCCGGTAAGCATGGGATAGAGCTCCTCAACTGAGCTCATCGCAAGCTTTAGCGAAGAGCTATCCTCTTCATCAATTAAATTCTTTGCAAGGATTAACTCATCAGGGGTAAGCCCAAATCTCTGCAGATCTGATTCATCATCTGCTGAAATTCGAGGAGCAACTATGTAAACCTGATTTGTATTACTAACCTCTTCACAAGCTCTCTGCCATGCTCGAGTTAGATGCTCTGGTTTACTAGATTGTGAAACGACGTGAGTTGTGATGGGAGATCTGCCAAGTGGCATATCTTTAAGAGTTGATACATCTAAATCTCCAAAGATTGTCATAGCCACAGTTCTTGGAATTGGAGTTGCAGTCATAACAAGTACATGGGCAGGCTCTCGCGCCTTATCTCGAAGCGCATCTCTCTGCTCTACGCCAAATCGATGTTGTTCATCAATGACAATAAGACCAAGATCTTTGAAATTTACACTCTCACCTAATAGCGCATGAGTGCCAATTGTTATTCCAGCTTGCCCAGATGAAATAGCTGCCAGCACTTCTCGTCGCTGCGCTTGCGCAGTTGATCCAGTTAGGAGGTGAATCTGAATTCCTCTCTCATCTCCCCCAATCATTCCCTCCTCTGCTAACTCCCCAAGCAGTGATAAAAAGTTTCGATAGTGCTGCTGGGCTAATACTTCAGTTGGCGCAAGAAGAGCTGCCTGACCACCTGAGTCCACCACAGAGAGCATCGCGCGTAGCGCAATAATTGTTTTTCCAGAACCTACATCTCCTTGCAAGAGACGATACATCGGATGATCGCTAGAGAGATCCTTAACTATCTCGCTCCAAACTTGCCTCTGTCCTGCAGTTAGTTCAAAGGGAAGTCGCTTATCAAAAGCTGCTAATACTCCATCCTTTATTGGCGCGCGCGAAGTTGTCTTTGCCGCTCTTACTTCATATCTTCTTAAGACTAAAAATAGCTGCATTAATAGCGCCTCATCAAAGGTTAAGCGCTGGCGTGCCAGCTCTGCGCTCTCAGCGCTATCTGGTTGATGAACCTGTCTAAAGGCTTGAGAAATCTTTGGATAATTAAATTCTGAGAGTAACTCTTCAGGAAGATACTCTGTGATTTCATCTAGCCCATCAAGTGCTAAGCGAACACATTTAGCAATTTTCCATGAGGGCATCTTTGCTGTTGCTGGATAGACTGGGAGAAACTTTCCAGCAAAGTCGCCAATCGCCTGATCAACATCATCACCTTCAGGAATTAGTAAGTAATCCGGATGAGCTAGCTGACGTTTTCCTTTAAACAATCCAACTTTTCCCGCAAATAAACCCTGTCTTCCTGGGCGCAGTTCTTTCTCGCGCCAGGCTTGATTAAAGAAAGTTAGCGTTAATTTTGCTCGTCCATCAGTTACTACAGTTTCAAGAATTGCACTCTTTCTGCCTGGAATTCTCTTGACCTTACTACTTTCCACCTTGGCAAAGATTGTTACCTCCTCGCCTTCAATCAAGCCTTCAATATCGGTAAGTTCGCCGCGAATTACATATCGTCTGGGATAGTGACGCAGGAGATCTGAAATTGTTTTAAGACCTAAATTCTCATCTAAGACCTCTGCTGTTCTATCGCCAAGTATTGAAAGCAGTGATGAATCCAGACTTGCCATGCTTCATTCTCTCAGGTGGAGGTGATAAGCCTTAGGCCTACTTTGCTCGCCAAGTAGGGAAATTTCTCGCATAAATTGGGGCGTAATTGGCGAAAGAGGCGCCTTTGCGGCTAATCTTGCGCCCGCAAGTAACCAAGCTCTAACAAGGGCAAATCCAAGGAGTAGTAACGTGGCAGCTGTATGCGATATCTGTGGCAAGGGACCAAGCTTTGGTAACAATGTCTCTCACTCAAAGCGCCGTACTCGCCGCCGTTGGAATCCAAATATTCAAAGAGTTCGCACGTTAATTAATGGATATTCCAAGCGCAAGAACGTCTGCACCTCCTGCCTTAAGGCTGGCAAAGTTCTCCGCTAATTAAGCTCTCCTACCAACTATGTTGGTATCCCCGGTTGATATCAGCTCTAACTCCATCTAGATAAAGCCCTTCGCCTTTTATTACCTGCCCTATCTCTAGAAATCCGAAGTCTTGCGCCTGGCTACTTCCAAGAAGTAAATGATCCTCTCCGCCATGTAAAGCATTTTCAAGGGCGCTCTCTCGAGACCCGCTCGCGCTTTCTAGTTCGCTAAATTCTGGAGAATCAATTAACTGCTCAACCCTTATATCTATTCCAACTCCACTTGCTGCAGCGATGCGCGATGCATCAAGCACAAGACCATCACTAGTATCAATTGCAGATGATAAGTGCTCATAACTCTTTCGATATTTATCGTATTCTAAATCAGGTGCTAGATGAGCCAAGCGAGCCCTATTAGCAGCAGCGCTCTGATTATCACTAGAACTCTTTAGCAGCGAAAGACCGGCTGCTGAAAATCCTGGAAGACTTGAGATAAAGAGCTTCTCTCCAACTTTTGCGCCGCTTCGAAGTATCGGCCGCTTAACTCTTCCAACTGCGCTAATCGAAATTACAACTTCATTTGATCTACTTAAATCTCCGCCAATTACTTTTACGCCTAATTTCTGACACTCAGCCTTAATGCCTTCGGCTAACTCAATCACCTGATCTGCAAATCTGGCAGGAAATGCTAGAGCTACTAATAAATATTCCGGCCAGGCGCCCATAGCGCAGATATCTGCCAAGTTTGCTGCGCTAACTTTTCGACCAACTTGCATAGCGCTACTCCAAGCAAAGTTAAAGTGAATTCCCTCAACTGCCATATCGCTAGCAAGAACGGTTAGCTCGCTTCGCGCGCTAAGAACTGCGCCATCATCGCCATTTCCAACGATCAGAGCTGAATCGCTCTGGCCATAATCAAAGATGGCGCGCACATTCTTTAATACTTCATCTTCGCGCAAGGCCCACTCCCTTAAGAATTGATACTTACGCAGGCTAGCCTAGATGCGCTAACCTCTCACCACATAACAAGTGAGAGATTAAGAGTGCAGCGTCCAACGGGGCGACTCAGGCTTATCTCGTCTTTTAAAGGATGGTTAACGATGTCGATCCAGGCATATATCTTGATTCAGAGTGAAGTAGGCAAGGCTGCCAGCGTTACTAAGGCGGTTAACGCCATAGCTGGAGTAACTATTGCCGAGAGCGTCACAGGTCCTTATGACGTGATCATGAGGGCTGAAGCATCAAGTATGGAAGATCTGGGAAGAAGCATTCTTGCAAAAGTTCAAGCAGTTCCTGGAATCACAAGAACTCTTACCTGTCCGGTTGCAATACTTTAAATTACTTCCTAGCGAATCACGTTTCGCTGCCTACTCAAAGCGCTATCAAGCAAGATTGTGATTATCTGGCTATAGCTCCTGCCCGTTTTCTCCCAGAGCGCTGGAAAAACCGAAGTTGGAGTAAAGCCTGGCATTGTATTTAGCTCATTGATAATAATCTGATTATCTTCACTTAAAAAGAAATCAACTCTAGCAAGCCCCTCACAACCGAGTGCTTCAAAAGCGGTAATAGCTGCTTGGCTAATCGCGCTAGCAATTGGCTCTGCAAGATTTGCTGGAACATCAAAGGTAGTTGAACCATCAAGGTATTTGGCTTCAAAGTCATAGAACTCATGAGGTGGATGAACTCTTACCTCACCTAAAACTGAAGCTGTTGCAACTGAATCTATCTCAAGCACTGCGCACTCAATCTCACGGCCTACCACAGCTGCTTCAACTAAAACTCTTGGATCATAATTAAAAGCATCATCAAGTGCTGCACTTATTTCCGACTCATCTTTCACTTTTGAAGTTCCTCTACTGGAACCACTTCTAGCAGGCTTTATAAAGATAGGAAAACCTAGGGCTCTAATCTTTGCAATCTCGAGATCTTTAGACTTATTCCAATTATCTCGATGTACCGTAATTCCATCGGCAACTTTTAGGCCAAAGTCTGCATAAATTGGTTTGGCAAAACTCTTATCCATAGCAACTGCTGAGGCTAAAACTCCTGAGCCAACATAGGCAATGCCTGCCATCTCAAATAACCCCTGAATCGTTCCATCCTCGCCATATGCTCCATGTAGAAGTGGAAAGGCAATATCAATTCCTAAATCACTGCCCTTACTATCTTTAATTCCATGAATATCAACAATTAACTGCTCACCACCCTCTGGCACATAGGAAAGTCCATCACTTCCTCTTTCAAAGTCACTCTGGCGCATATCTATCCAAGTACCACTCTGGGTGATACCAAAAAGTATTGGTTCAAACTTTGACCTATCAATTGCAGCTAATACTCCACTTGCAGAGATACAAGAGATGGGATGCTCACTACTTCGCCCGCCTGCGATTATTGCAACGCGTATTTTCTTCATACGTGATCAATCTCCGCTCCGGTTTGAATCTTCATTAAGTTAAGAAATGCCTGCTGCGGGCTAATCTTACTTGTAACCACATCACAGACAGCCTCCATAATCGGGGCTTCAACTCCGACTAGATGAGCAAGTTCAACTAGAGCCTGGGCTGTAGTTAACCCCTCGGCAGTTGATGAGATCGCTCTCTGGGCTTGCTCAACTGAACCACTTCTTCCTAAAGCTTCTCCGAATGTGCGATTACGTGAGAGCGGTGATCCACATGTGGCTAAGAGATCGCCAACGCCAGCAAGTCCAACAAAAGTTAATGGCGCAGCTCCTCTAGCAATTGCTAACCTAGTTAGTTCATTTAGCCCTCTAGTGATAACAAGTGCTTGAGTATTTTCTCCAAAACCCATTCCAATTGACATACCAACTGCAATTGCAATGACATTTTTAGCAGCGCTTGCTAATTCACAGCCAATAACATCATTGGAGGTATAGACGCGAAAGTATGGCGCGCTAAATGCCTTCGCCGTTAAATCTGCTAATTCTTGATTAGTTGAAGCAGCAACTGCTCCTGCAGGCTGTCTTAAAATCACTTCGCGAGCCAGATTGGGCCCAGTTAATACTGAAATCATTGAGCTATCTCGACCAAGCACCTGGCTAATGACCTCACTCATACGAAGTTGGGTGGAGATCTCAATACCCTTAAGGGTTGAAACTATTGCTATATCGCTAGAAATTAAGCCTTTCCAACGCAGTAAATTCTCTCTCAAAGATTGTGAGGGAATGGCTAGAACTATGAGTTCGGCGCCATCTAGCGCTCTTTCTATATCGCGCGTTGCAGATAAAGCATCTGGCAAGAGGTGTTCAAAGAGAGCAGAGCTATTACTATGTTTAGCATTGATCTCATCTATTACTTCTTTATTTCTCCCCCAGATAATTACTTCGTTTCCAGAATCGATAAGAACTTGAGCCAATGTGCTTCCCCATTGGCCAGAACCAAGAACTGCAACCTTCACTAGCTCTTTGCTCTCTTTACCTTCTTGAAATTGCCAATTCTTGGAAGATCAGAGCTCTTAGGATCAAAGCGAATTGCAGGAGCTTTCTGCCCTCTTAATATTTCAAGTAGTTCAGTTATCCGATCCATGATGTGCTCTGCCGCTTGCTCTACCGCCTCTAAATCATCACTCTTTCCCTGCCAGGTAGATAGATCAACTGCAGGCCCCATAAGAATCGAAACTTTACTTCTAGGAAAGAGTCTTAACTTTTTACTATATGGCGGCAAAACTTTCTCTGGCCCCCAAGATGCGCAGGGAATAACGGGAGCGCCAGTAATAAGAGCAAGGCGAGCAACTCCGGTCTTTGCCTTCATTGGCCATAAATTCTCATCGCGAGTTAGCGTTCCTTCAGGGTAAACGCCAAGTAAGTGTCCTGCCTTTAATACTGCAATTGCATGCTCTAAACCTTTAACCGCATCCTTGGATTCACGACTTACTGGAATCTGTCCTGCTCCTCTAATAACTCTGCCAATAATGGGAATGCGAAAGACTGATTCTTTTCCGAGGTATCTCGGGGCCCGACCATTGTTATAGAGAAAGTGAGTGAAGGTAAGTGGATCTACATATGAGAGATGGTTACAAACAACTATCGCTGCCCCACTCTTTGGCAGGTGCTGGGTGCCTTTCCAATCTTTCTTGATTATCGAGTTGAGGATTGGCCTTATAACTGATGCCCCAAAACGAAACCAGGGATTAACCCCTAGCGGATCTCCTTGAGGCGGAAGATAAGAAATCTCAGGCCGCACGACGCTCATGGCCATAGCCTAGAAGAGAAAAAAATAAAGGCCACACCCTTAGGCGTGGCCTTTATCAGAAAAGATACTTATCTCCTCTTGCCCTTCTTCTTTGCTACCTTCTTCTTAGCAACCTTCTTGGCAGCTTTCTTTACTGCTTTCTTAGCCACTGGCTTTACTACTGGAGCTGGCTTTGGAGCTGGCGCTAATTTACGAGCTCCAGCAACAATCTCCTTGAGAGCCTTTGCAGGAAGGAAGCGAACTTTCTTGCTTGCCTTAATTTGGATCGTTTCGCCGGTGAAAGGATTGCGTCCCTTACGAGCCTTGCGATCAACTTTCTTAAACTTACCAAAGTCGTTGATTGTTACATCTTCGCCTCTGTGAATGTTGCGCACGATTGAATCGAAGACGATTTCAACAGCGTGTGCCGACTCTTTCTTGCTTCCGTTGAAGTGAGGAGCCAACGAAGCAATGAACTGGGTCTTGTTCATTTAATCCCCTTATTTACGCGTGAAGTTAAGCGTTTGCTTAACCTGTTGATTAATTTACGCAAGAAAATCAAGGTTTTCGCGCATCACAGGCGGTGTGTCGCAATAAATTAATTGCCATCAACTATCAAAAAACGCAATTTTTATGTGTAAAAAACTCTCAATTCAAGGTTGAGAGTCGCGCAAAAGCGCTACTTATGACAAGACCGGAAGTGTTTTTGGCTTGTATTTGGCGCGTTTTTCTTCAAAATTCTCAACTTCATCAATTTTTCGAAGCGTTAAACCGATGTCATCAAGGCCCTCCATCAGGCGCCAACGCGTGTAATCATCTAAATCAAAGGAAATTGCTTGATTTTTATAGGAAACTAAACGGGTATCAAGATCTACCTTTATCTCAAGTGATGGCTCTTCTTCGATAGCGCTCCAGAGAGCTTCAACATCGCTCTGGCCAAGAATTACCGTCAATAGACCTGCTTTTAGTGAATTTCCGCGGAAGATATCGGCAAAGCGAGATGAGATAACTACTTTAAATCCATAGTTCTGAAGCGCCCAGACGGCATGCTCTCTTGAAGATCCAGTGCCAAAATCAGCTCCAGCTACCAAAATACTAGCCTTACTATATTCAGGCTTATTTAATACAAAGTCAGGATCACTTCTCCAAGCAGCAAATAGACCATCTTCAAAGCCTGAGCGAGTGACTCGTTTTAGATAGACCGCAGGAATTATCTGATCGGTATCAACATTGCTCCTCTTTAGCGGAAGAGCAGAGCCGGTATGAGAAATAAACTTTTCCATTGTTATCTCCCTTATAAATCTGCCGGCGATGAGAGGGTTCCGCGAATCGCTGTGGCAGCAGCAACTAAGGGGCTAACTAGGTGAGTTCTTCCACCTTTTCCTTGTCTTCCTTCAAAATTTCTATTACTCGTTGAGGCTGATCGCTCCCCAGGAGCTAATTGATCAGGGTTCATTCCAAGGCACATCGAACATCCTGCGCTTCGCCACTCTGCTCCAGCTTCTAAAAAGAGCTTATCTAAACCTTCTGCCTCTGCCTGCAGTCTCACCCGAGCAGAGCCAGGAACAACCATCATTCGAATATCGGAGGCGACTTTCTTTCCCTTGATAATTTCTGCCGCTGCTCTTAGATCTTCAATTCGGCCATTGGTGCAGGAGCCGAGAAAAACAGTATCAATCTTTATCTTTTTCATCGGAGTTCCAGCTTTAAGATCCATATAGACCAGAGCGCGCTCAGCTGCGCTAACCTCTTCTGGATCTGTGAAATCTTGCGGACTTGGAATTACGCCATCAAGGGCTATCCCCTGTCCCGGATTAGTTCCCCAAGTGACAAATGGCGATAGTTGATCTGCATCAAGGGTTATCTCTTTATCAAACTTAGCATCGCCATCACTTTTTAGCTCGCTCCAATAGGAAAGTGCCTCTTCCCAATCCTCACCCTTTGGTGCATGCGGACGATCTTTTAGATAAGCAAAGGTAGTTTCATCAGCGGCGATAAGTCCTGCTCTCGCGCCAGCCTCAATCGACATATTACAAATTGTCATTCGAGCCTCCATAGAGAGCGCTCTTATCGCACTTCCACGATATTCAAGAATGTATCCCTGTCCGCCGCCAGTTCCTATTTTGGCAATGATGGCAAGAATTATGTCTTTGCTAGTTACTCCAGGTTTTAGGCTTCCCTCAACATTAATCGCCATCGTCTTTGGCCTAGTTAATGGAAGAGTCTGAGTAGCAAGAACATGCTCAACTTCACTAGTTCCAATTCCAAAAGCAAGAGCGCCAAAAGCGCCATGGGTTGAGGTATGAGAATCGCCGCAGACTATTGTCATTCCAGGTTGAGTTAGACCTAATTGCGGTCCAACAACATGGACAATTCCCTGCTCGACATCTCCCAGTGAGTGAAGTCTTATGCCAAATTCCTGGCAATTCTTACGTAAGGTATCAACTTGCAGCCTTGAAACTGGATCGGCAATTGGCTTATCGATATTAAGAGTTGGCACATTATGATCTTCAGTAGCAATAGTTAGATCAGGGCGGCGAACTTTGCGCCCAGCAATTCTTAAGCCATCAAATGCTTGTGGGCTAGTTACCTCATGAATTAAATG
>CAKZXY010000016.1 GCA_937883945.1 uncultured Clavibacter sp.
GCCAAAGAGCTTCATATATGGCCTTAAGAATAGGGGATGAGGCAGCTCTAGTTATTATCAAAAAAGCTAGTAAGGCTTAGCTAATTATGGCCTCCTTTGATAACAGCTCATTTGATCCACTTACCGGCCTAATGAGCCCTGTCTATTTCTATGAATCGCTAAATCGCCTCAGATCCTGGGCGCAGCGAAGTGATAACCCAGTGACCTTAATCGCGATTATTCTAAAAGATCTAACAGATGACCAGTTACTTGAAGTGGCGAGAGACTTAAATAGCGAGCTCAGGGGAGGAGACTTACTTGCTCGAATGGCTCCGGAAAGCTTGATACTTGCTTTAGTTGCAGATCAATTAGGAGCAAGACAATTTCTCTTTCGTATCACCAACAAAATAAAGGCAGCTAATAATTATCAGGTAATTGAACTAAACCCCGGCAAAGATCTAGCCGAGGCGCTTAGCGAGATAGGAATCTAAGGAGTTAGATATTTGAAATAAATATAGTTGAGCGATAATAAGCAAGCTCTGCAATTGAATCTTGAATATCGCCTAGAGCTCTGTGATTTCCCGATTTCTTTGGGGCTTGGAAATAAACTTTTGGATACCATCTCTTTGCTAGCTCTTTTATCGATGAGACATCAATAGTTCTATAGTGAAGAAAACCATTTAGAAGAGGCATATCTCTTGCAATAAAGTTTCGATCCATTCCTACTGAGTTACCAGCCAGAGGAGATTTACCTTCTAGCGTGTAGCGCTTTAGATACTCAAGAATCTTCTCTTCAGCTGTAGAGAGGCTAACTCCATCTGCTACCTTTTCTATCAATCCAGATTCGATATGCATTTTCTTAACTTGATCACTCATTGCTGCCAGCTTCTCGGGAGTTGTTGCGATAACTAGTTCGATTCCATCTCCAAGCAGATTTAACTCGCTATCAGTTACCAATACTGCGATTTCAATAAGGGCATCTGAGGCTAAATTCAGCCCAGTCATCTCGCAATCGATCCAAATCAAGGCAGGGTTCTCTTGGGCCACGCAGGCACGATACCCCCAACTTCTAGGTCAGAGTTCACCTTCCGTTAACCAAGCGCCTATCCGCTATTTACCCAGAGAGGGTCAGATTCAGTCACGCCGAAGTCCTTCGGCACTTACTTTGATTGAAAGGTTTTCTTAAATGTTCTCAAAGAAGCGAATCCTCGCAATGTTTACAGCGACAGGACTTGCACTCTCTCTAATGAGCGCACCTGCTCTAGCTAAGGAAGCAGAAGGTGAAGTAACAAATCTTGGAAAGTGCAGCTCACGAAATAAGGTTGCATATGATGCTAAGGGTATTGAATATAAGTGCTCCATCGCAGGCGGTGGATTAAAGTGGAAGAAGACTGGTGGTAAGCAAGGTGCTGGCGCTTCAACTTCAACATCTACTATTGATACAAAGAAATATGCGAATGTCAGTGGATCAATCAAGATCGATGGTTCAAGCACCGTTGCACCACTAACTGGTGTAGCAGCTGAAGCTTTCCAGAAACTTTCAAAGACTCAGATTACAGTTGGTATTTCAGGAACTGGTGGAGGACAGACTCGTTTCTGTAAGGGCGAACTTGATATTGCAAATGCATCAGCAGCCTATTCAGCAACACAGCGCGCTCAGTGCGAAGCTGCTGGAATTAAGTTCACCGAACTTCGTTTAGCAACAGATGCGCTCTCTGTTGTGGTAAATCCTAAAAACACCTGGGCAAAGTGCCTAACAGTTGCTGAGCTAAAGAAAATTTGGGAGCCAGGAAGCAAGGTTAATTACTGGAACCAAGTTCGCGCTGATTTCCCAAGAGTTAAGATGCCACTATTTGGCGCTGGAACCGATTCAGGAACTTTTGAGTACTTCACAGAGCAGATCAATGGTCGCCCTGCAAAGCGCTCACGAGTTGATTACACCCCAACAGAGGATGACAACGTCACTGTAAATGGTGTTAAGCGCTCAACAGGTGCAATGGGCTACTACGGCTTCTCCTACTACAAAGAGAATACCGACATAAATAAGGCAATCGCTATTGACGGCGGTAAAGGATGCGCAGAGCCATCACTAGAGAACGTTCTAAGTGGCGCTTATACACCTCTTGCTCGTCCACTCTTTATCTATGTCAATAATGACCAGGTAAAGAAGAATCCTGCGATAATCCCATTCCTTGAGTTCTACGCAGCAGATCTAACGAACCTCTCCGAGAAGGCGAAGTTCCTACCCCTAACTGCTGAGCAGAAAAAGAAGTTGGAAGCAGATCTTGCTGAACTAAAGAAGCTTGCCAACTAAGGTAAGGTTTTATTAGTAGCAAAAAGCTGTAAAAAGTTATAACGAAGAGGGGTAGAGGATGAGCACTACAGCACAGACCGGCAGAGTCGGAATGTCGCTGGCTCCCTCTACTCACCTTCGTAGAAGAAATCTAATTCAACTGTTGATAACTAGATTTATGGCTTCAGCCACTTTAGTTTCAGTTCTGGTAACTGTTGGAATTGTTCTCTCCTTAATTCCTACTACATTTAGACTTCTTCGAGAGATAACCACTCAAATCTTTGGAACCGTCTGGGCTCCTCTATTTACTCCATCTCAATATGGCATGGCGCCGCTGTTAACTGGAACTTTCATTATAGTTTCAATTGCCATGGTGATTGCAATTCCAATTGGCCTTGCTTCAGCAATATTCTTAAGTGATTACGCAACTTTTAATCTTCGACGAATCGTTAAACCAATTCTTGAGATTTTAGCTGGAATTCCCACCGTGGTTCTGGGTCTCTTTGGTCTATATGTAGTAAACCCAGAATTTGTTGAGAAGTACTGGCCGATAGGTGAGCCACTGGCATATACCGCTCTTGGGGCCGGGTTAATGACTGGCATTTTAATTATTCCTATTATCGCCTCAGTTGCCGATGATGCTCTCTCCTCTGTGCCAAGAGCAATGCGTGAGGCGGCATATGCATTGGGCGCAACTAGACGAGAAGTTGCAACAAAAGTAGTTTTAAATGCAGGGCTTTCTGGAGTGGTGGCTGCTTTGATTTTGGCCTTTGCCAGAGCTTTTGGCGAGACCACTATTGCTCTCATGGTTGCTGGAAGTTATCCAAAGCTTTCGGCAAATCCAGGTGATCCAATGCAGACGATGGCATCCTTTATTGGTTTTGCTGGAATTGGCGATGCGGAAGTTGGTTCTTCGGCCTATAACACTATTTTCCTGGTTGGAACTGTCTTATTTACAGTTACTTTAATTCTTAATATCTTGGGAAATAGATTTATCGCAAGATTTAGAGAGGTATATGAGTGATGGCAACTACTAGTACTTCACTTGAAAGTCGCGTATCGCTCGATCGCCGAATTAAAGATTTTAGCTTTACTATTTTTCTCTCGGTTAGCATCATAGCTTCTCTGGCTTTTATTTTTTATATCATCTATCGCCTCTATAACAATGCTGGATTCTTACTCTCCTGGGATTTGGTTACATTCTTTCCCTCCTATGACATTGATACAGCCGGCTTTCAATCATCAATTATGGGAAGTATTTGGGTGGTGGGATTTGCCACTCTCTTTGCAGTTCCTGTTGGAGTAATGACCGCGCTTTATTTAGAGGAGTTTGCTGGAAAGCGAAATCGTTTTACTGCGCTCATTGAATTAAATATTCAAAACCTTGCCGGAGTTCCAGCTGTTGTCTTTGGATTAATCGGGCTTGCCTTCATTGCTCGCGGCCCACTTAGTTGGGGATTTACGGTTGGATCAGCTGCCATAGTTCTTGCGATGTTGATTCTTCCGGTGATCATTATTATCACTCGCGAAGCCATCAGAGCTGTGCCTCCTTCATATAAAGAGGGAGCGCTAGCACTTGGAGCTACTCATTGGCAGGCCGTTAGTAAGTTAGTTATTCCATCTGCTGTTCCTGGAACTGCAACTGGAACGATTCTGGCAGTTTCGCGAGCAATTGGTGAATCAGCCCCACTCCTTCTTCTAGGAGCTCTCTCCTTTGTAACCTTTAATCCAACTGGCCTAGATAGTGGTTTTACCATCCTGCCGCTTGCGATCTTCAAATATGCCTCAGACTCACGCGAGGAATTCCAAGTTCTAGCCTCTGCTGGAAGCTTGATTCTTCTGGCAATTCTCTTTGCCATGAACCTATTTGCAATCTTGCTCCGTGATTACACTTTGAGAAAGAGGAATGTTTAATGTCAATGATTTCAAATCAATCACAGGCAAGTAAAGTTGCCGCATCAGAGCCAAGGAAAGGGTCAAACCCAATGAGCAGCTCAACCGCCAGCAGAAAGCCAAGCGAGCCTTTGAAGTTCGTTGACCCGGTCTTCACTCTTAAGGATGTAGCAGTCTCATATGGCAACTTCGTCGCGGTAAGCGATGTAAATATGCAGATTCCATCTCATGACATCACAGCCTTTATCGGCCCCTCTGGTTGCGGCAAGTCAACGCTGCTTAGGACTTTAAATAGAACTAATGACCTAATTCCTGGTGCAAAAGTTCATGGCTCGCTTTTTTATCATGATGCAGATCTTTATCACCCAAGTGCAAGCGCAGTTGAGGTAAGAAGGCGCATTGGTATGGTTTTCCAGAAGCCAAATCCATTTCCTAAGAGCATCTATGAAAATATCGCCTTTGGTCCAAAAGTAAATGGCAGGCCTAAGAAGTCAGAGCTAGATGACATTGTGGAAAAATCTCTAAAGTCAGCTGCGCTCTGGGATGAAGTTAAAGATCGCTTAAATGAATCAGCCCTTGGCCTCTCAGGTGGTCAGCAGCAACGTCTCTGCATCGCTCGCTCCATTGCAGTTGAGCCAGAAGTCATCTTGATGGATGAGCCTTGCTCAGCCCTTGATCCAATTGCCACTTTGCGCATTGAAGAGTTGATGGCAGAGCTTAAGAAGCAGTACACCATTGTTATTGTGACTCACAATATGCAGCAGGCTGCTCGCGTAAGTTCATACACTGCCTTCTATGTCACTGAGGTGAATCTAACTTCAGATCGCCGCACTGGAAAGCTTGTTGAATTTAATGAAACTAAGAAGATGTTTAGTACTCCAGATGATGAAAGAACAGAGGCTTACGTAACCGGCAAAATGGGTTAACTCCTAAGAGAAAATAATTAATCCTGGGATTTCGAGGGGTCCTGGGATTTTTTATTGCCCAAATACAATGCGCGCCCGGCAGGAATCGAACCTGCGACAACCCGCTTAGAAGGCGGGTGCTCTATCCGACTGAGCTACGGGCGCATTTAACGACCTAAGTCTATCTAGTGCCAAGTAATGCTCGGATAAACGATAAGGTTTCGCCTCGTGGCAGAGTTCATTTATACAATGAAGAAGGCGCGTAAGGCGCATGGCGATAAGGTCATTCTCGATGATGTGACTTTGATGTTTCTACCCGGGGCAAAAATAGGTGTTCTTGGCCCAAATGGCGCTGGAAAATCAACAGTCCTTCAAATCATGGCAGGGCTGCAGCAACCATCAAATGGTGAGGCCTACTTAAGTCCTGGATATAGCGTGGGGATTTTGCTTCAAGAGCCGCCGCTTAGTGAAGATAAGAATGTTTTGGAAAATGTGCAAGAGGGAGTGGCAGAAACTATTGCCTTACTTGATCGCTTCAACAAAGTATCTGAGGAGATGGCAAGCCCTGATGCTGATTATGACAAGTTGCTTGCAGAGATGGGAAGTCTGCAAGAAAAGCTAGATCATTTAAGTGCCTGGGATTTAGATTCTCAGTTAGAGCAAGCCATGGACGCTCTTAGATGTCCACCTCCTGATGCTGATGTCAAAGTTTTATCAGGTGGTGAGAGAAGAAGAGTTGCGCTCTGTAAATTGCTATTGCAAAAGCCAGATCTACTTCTCCTTGATGAGCCAACTAACCATCTTGATGCAGAATCTGTTTTATGGCTTGAGCAATTTCTTTCAAAGTATGAAGGAACAGTTGTTGCAATCACCCATGATCGCTACTTCCTAGATAACGTCGCGCAATGGATCTTGGAGTTAGATCGAGGCCGGGCCTATCCCTATGAAGGAAACTACTCAACATATCTTGAAACGAAGGCAGCAAGACTAAAAGTTGAGGGACAAAAAGATGCCAAAAGGGCAAAGCGATTGGCAGAGGAGCTTGATTGGGTTAGGCAGAATGCTAAAGGGCGACAAGTTAAATCAAAGTCTCGTCTTGCAAGATATGAAGAGATGGCAGCAGAGGCTGAGAAGGCTAGAAAGCTTGATTTTGAAGAGATTCAAATCCCGATGGGACCAAGGCTTGGAAATATCGTTGTTGAGGTTGAAAACCTTTCTAAAGGCTTTGGTGATCGCCTCCTAATTGATGAGCTCTCATTCTCTCTGCCACGAAATGGAATTGTGGGAGTAATTGGACCAAATGGCGCTGGAAAGACAACGCTATTTAAGATGATCTTAGGACTTGAAACACCAGATTCAGGAAGCATTAAAGTTGGTGAGACTGTAAAGGTTTCATACGTTGATCAATCAAGATCAGGAATTGATCCAAAGAAATCCCTCTGGGAAGTTGTCTCAGATGGCCTTGATTTTATGAAGGTTGGCGCAGTTGAGATGCCAAGTAGAGCATATGTCTCTGCCTTTGGTTTTAAAGGACCGGATCAACAAAAAGCTGCTGGAGTTTTATCAGGGGGAGAGCGCAATAGATTAAATCTTGCACTCACTCTAAAGATGGGTGGAAACCTCCTTCTTCTAGATGAGCCAACTAATGATCTAGATGTTGAAACACTTGGATCGCTAGAAAATGCCCTTCTGGAGTTTCCGGGATGTGCGGTAGTGATTTCACATGATCGTTGGTTTTTAGATCGCGTTGCCACTCATATCTTGGCCTATGAAGGAGAGTCGCAATGGTTCTGGTTTGAAGGAAACTTCGACTCATATGAGAAAAATAAGATTGAACGACTTGGAGCTGAAGCGGCTCGCCCTCATAGAGTCACCTATAGAAAGTTAACTAGATGAGATCGCTACATAAAGCACTTGTTCGCTGGGATGATCTTGATGCGATGAGCCATGTGAACAATGCTAAATATCTGACCTTAGCTCAAGAGGCAAGATTTGAATGGTCCTTTTATTCTCATGTTAGTAAAGGTGAAATTCCTGGAATTCTAGAGATGGTAGTTGCAAGAGCTGAGATAGATTTCATTGCTCCAATCTTGCAAGGTGGATTCTTTGTCGATGTCGAGCTCTGGGTAGAGTCAATTGGTAACTCATCATTTGTAATGGGCTATGAGATAAAAAGTGGTGACAAAATTTATGCCCGTATCAAGTCGGTTCAGGTAGGAATTGATAAGGAGAGCGGAAAGTCACGCCCACTTGAGGCAAGTGAGCGAGCATTTCTTGAGAAATACCTTGAGGTGAAGAGTTGAGTTCAAAGTTAGCCCCAAGAGGGCAGCGGCCTTGGTGGAGGGATGCTGTTACCTATCAGATCTATATCCGCTCCTTTGCTGATTCAAATGGCGATGGCATAGGAGATGTTGGCGGGATTAGATCAAAGCTTGGGTATTTAAAGAAGCTTGGAGTTGATGCCATCTGGATCACTCCTTGGTATCCATCGCCGCAGAAAGATCATGGCTATGACGTTGCTGACTATCTAGATATTGAACCTGACTATGGCACTTTAAAAGAGGGCGAGTTATTAATTCAAGAAGCTCATGATCTAGGGATTAAAGTAATTATCGATATCGTTCCAAATCACACCTCTGATCAACATAAGTGGTTTAAAGAAGCGCTTGCCTCCAAACCAGGATCAGCTGCAAGAGATAGATATATGTTTAGAGAAGGTAAAGGTAAAAATGGGGAGCTTCCCCCAAATAATTGGCAGGCAGTATTTGGCGGCCCTGCCTGGAAGAGAGTTACTGAATCTGATGGCAAAAAAGGACAGTGGTATCTACATCTCTTTGCCGTTGAGCAACCAGATTTGAATTGGGAAAATAGCGAGGTATTAAGGCACTTTGAAGATGTTTTAAAGTTCTGGCTTGATAAGGGCGTTGATGGATTTCGTATTGATGTGGCCCATGGAATGTTTAAAGAGAGCGGCCTTCCCGATGTGCGAAGTAGTTGGATAGAAAATATCTTTGGCAAGAATAATCTCACTCGGATGTTAAGTCCTGAACATAAGCCATTCTGGGATCAAGAGGGAGTCCACGATATCTATCGCAGCTGGAGAAAGATTCTTGACTCATATGATGGTGATCGAATGGCGGTAGCGGAGGCTTGGGTTAGCCCTGCTTCAAGAATTGCAAAGTATGTAAGAAGTGATGAACTACAAAACTCCTTTAACTTTGAGATGCTCACCACCCTCTGGAAAGCCGATCAAATAAGGGAGAAAATCAATAATTCCATTGACGCCTTAGCTGAAGTTGGAGCTCCAACTTCCTGGGTATTTAATAATCATGATGTGGTTCGCTCCGTTGACCGCCTTGATTTAGGTTTAACAAATCATGGTGATACTACTTTTTCTCGCCATGGCGATGTCAAGAAACTAAATATTGCAAGAGGAACACTTCGAGCAAAGAGCGCAACTCTTATGGCCCTTGCTCTTCCTGGCGGAACTTATCTCTACCAAGGTGAAGAGCTAGGACTTCCTGAGGTTAGAGATATTCCAGAAGATCGCTTAACTGATCCAAGATGGCAGATGAGCAACTATAAAGATCGAGGAAGAGATGGTTGCAGAGTTCCAATTCCATGGAAGAGTGATTCAGGTGGTGCATTTGGTTTTTCATCAAATGAGAATTTAACTCCAGAGCAGGCCTGGCTACCGCCAAGTTCCTGGTGGGGAAATTACTCTGCCGAATCTCAAGAAAGTGATCCAAACTCAACCCTAAATGTTTATCGCAAAGCTCTAGCTATTAGAAAAAGCGAGCCTGGACTTGGCGATGGGGCTATGGAGTGGATTGATGCGCCAAAGCAAGTTGTGGCATTTAGAAGAGGTGAAGATTTTGCTTGCTATATTAACTTTGGAAGTGAGATAGAGCTACCGAGTAATTCAGAGGTCCTTCATTCAAGTGCCCCGCTTAGTGGAAATCGACTACCAACTGATACTGCAGTCTGGCTAAGAGTGAAAAAGTGAGTAGCAATACTGCTCTACAGGGAAAAACTGTAAAAGTTTTAGCAACTGCCCAGGTATTAAATGGAGTAGGAGTTGCTGGAACCGTTGCAGCAGGATCACTTCTTGTTGCATCGATAACTAACTCTGAGACTCTGGCAGGTCTTGCTCAGACTTCATCAGTACTAGGAGCGGCAGCGCTCGCCCTTCCACTTGCCCGTCTAACAAGTCGGGGAGGAAGACGCCTTGCTCTCTCAGTTGGCCTAATAGCTGGCGTAATTGGCTCACTTCTTGCAATTTTTGGTGGCTCAAGAGAGAACATATATTTAATGCTCACTGGAACATTTCTAGTTGGAGCAGCATCTGCTGCTGGCTATCAAGCAAGATTTGCTGCAATTGATCTTGCAACAGATGAAAAACGAGCTAAGCAACTCTCATTTGTAGTTTGGGGCTCAACAATTGGCGCAGTTTCTGGCCCAAACTTAATGGAGCCTTCTGGGAATTTAGCAGAATCCCTTGGGCTACCAAGACTTACTGGGCCTTATTTGATTTCAGCTGTAACTCTAGCTCTTGCTGTTCTTGTCATCCAATTATTTCTAAGGCCAGATCCCTATCTAACTGCAGCAAAAGATTCAGGAGCAGCAAACCTTCCAAGAGTGAAGACAAAGGTTGCACTCAAACACATTCGCTCTAATGCCAGAGCCTCATTTGCTATTGCAGCAATTGCTATCGGACATATTGCAATGGTTGCTGTAATGGTTATGACGCCGGTTCATATGGCCCATGTTGATGTCACCTTAACTATAATTGGATTGGTAATTAGCGTTCATGTCCTTGGCATGTATGCCTTCTCACCACTTGTTGGAGCGCTAACTGATCGCCTTGGAAGATTAAGAGTTATTCAAATAGGTGTTGCAATACTCCTATCTTCAGCTCTAATTTCAGGATTTGCTAGAGCAGATGATGCAATAACTCTAGGAATTGGTTTATTTCTTCTCGGTCTTGGTTGGTCCTGTACGCTAATTGCAGGCTCGGCGCTATTAACAGAATCAGTATCACCCGAGTTTAAGAGCGCATCACAAGGCGCTAGCGATCTTGTCATGAATCTCTCTGGAGCAAGCGGCGGAGCAATTGCTGGAGTTGTTATCGCCACTCTCTCTTATGGTTGGCTATGTCTGCTTTCAGCAATTCCTGTAGCACTTCTTGGCCTCTGGTCGCTAAAACTTAAATCTAGATAGAGTTTTTTATGAGCCTCTATGACCAGATGGGTGGGAGAAAAACCTTCGAGAATTTAGTCTCGCATTTTTATGCGCTCGTTGCCATAGATCCAGTACTTCGCCCGATGTATCCCGATGATGATTTTAAAGGCGCAGCTGAGCGGCTCTTGATGTTTCTTGAACAGTATTGGGGAGGACCAGATACCTATAGCCAGGTAAGGGGACATCCACGGCTTCGAATGAGACATGCGCAATTTAAAATTGGTGAAAAAGAGAGAGATGTCTGGCTCTCTCATATGAAATCAGCAGTTGACTCACTTGAGATGGATAATGAGATGCGAGAGCAGCTCTGGGGCTATTTAGTGATGGCTGCTAATTCAATGGTTAATCAAGAACGAGATCTCTGAGAGCTATTTCCCACCTTTAATATCTCGCCATTTCTCAAATACCAGAGCGTTCCTCTTCGATCTCTAATCGTTGTAACTCTTAAGCCAACGCTCTCTACTTTTCCTTTTACCTCTAACACCTCAACGCTATCGCCGACTCCATATTGATCTTCAAGAAGCATAATGATTCCAGAGAAGACATCACGGACAATGCTCTGAGCTCCAAGACCAACTGCAAAACCAACTACACCAGCAGATGCCACAAGTGGTCCAAGATCAACTCCTAATTCACCAAGGATCATGGCTCCTGCGATTAGCCCAATTATGGCCTTTGAAGAACTATTTAATACCGAGGCTGCTGTTTTTGCCCGCTCTCGCTGTCTTGTTATTACTCTCTTCTCACCAGGGATGAAATCAGCTTCGGCTACTTTACTTAAGGTTCTAGTGATAGCCCGTGAGGATATTTTTTGAATGAAAATAGCCAGGATCAAAATGATCGTTATTCGCAAGGGGGAGCCGAGAAACCACTCCAGTACCTGCTTCAGGCTCAGATCTAGCTCCATTGGGAAAGACTTTATAAGAACTTAACCAAATATCCGCACAAAACCCACCAACTTCGGGCAGGATTTCCCCCACGACGCGAGCCACGCGTCGGATAGACGGGGGAATTAGAACGGTGAATAGCTCATCGAGAAGGACTTTAGTTCTAAACGCTACCTACGAGCCACTAGGTGTCGTTTCTGATAGACGCGCGCTCATTTTAATTTTAAATAACCGCGCCACCATGATTGAAGAATCTGGCGTAACACTTCATTACTCATCTGGATCAATGGAACTTCCTGCAGTAATTAGACTTCATAAATTTGTAAAGATTCCATATCGCCATACTGTTCCACTCTCACGCAGAGCAATATTTGCCCGTGATGGTGGTCGCTGTGTTTACTGCGAGAGCGCTGCAACATCAATCGATCATGTTCTTCCTAGAAGCAGGGGAGGCGATCACTCTTGGGAAAATGTTGTCAGCGCCTGTCATCGCTGCAATCATGTAAAGGCTGATAGAACTTTAAAAGAGTTAGGTTGGAGACTTCGCTCACTTCCTCGTGAGCCAGTTGGAGCTGCTTGGAGGATTTTAGGAACAGCAAGAGCTGAGGAGCGTTGGGTGAGATATCTGGCTCCATTTGGAGTTGTTGGCGCTTCTGCCTAAACTTGAATCTATGTCAATTCAATTAGCTTTAAATGAAGATGGCGCGATGCCTGGTGAGCCGCTAGCTTTTCTTGAAGGCTTTCTCTGGTTCTTTGTTACACCAGTATCGATAACGTTATTCATCTGGGTTGTAGTAGTTGCTCTTGAAAATGTTAAGAAGAGTAAAACTAATCGCGCCCCAAGTGATGTCATTACTCGCATTGGCGAGTAATTAGCTATCTATCGCTCTAACTCTTAAAGCTCTCTCCAGAGAATCCTTAGCCTCCAAGATATGGCGGCGAAGAGTTGGATGGCCATCTTTTCCAGGGCCATTTAGCCAGGCATCTGTTTTAGCTAGGGTCTGGCTTGAAATTAAATAGCTGGGATAGAGCAGATCAATAATGCTGGTTGAAACTTCATAGCTCTTGGTGTTGTAGGTTTCAAGAATTAAATCAAAGTAGCGATCAACAAATCCTTCATGTAGGTGGCGCTGAATCGGGCGGTTATAGCCTTGAATTGCTGAGAGTCTCGACCAATTTGTGATGCTCTCATCCTCAGTGGCCTTTTTAAAGGCTGCCTCCTTTGCTTCAAGAGTTGGAAAGGCTGCAATACATCTCTCATGGCTAAGTCCGCCAGTAAGGGTGTTATCTCGTTTTAGCTCTGCATCTATCTCAGCTCTTGTGCTTAATCCTCGCTCCACTAGGCAGAGAATTAAATGCCATCTTAAGTCAGCATCAATTTTTAGATCCTGGAATTTTCCATCCAAGATGTTTCTAATCTCAGCGCCCTGCTCTTTACTATGTGCCAGAGCTGCAAAGCTTCTAGCAAACTGGAGTTGATGATCACTTCCAGCCTTTGCTGACTTAAGAAGAGATAGAAGCGCACCTGCTACCTTCTCTCTTAATGGGTCACGATTCTTATCTGCGGCATAGATCTCAACTGCGGTGTTTAACTGCGACATCAAGGCTGTGACTGTGGTGATGTCATCTTCGCCAGCAAGGCCTGTTAAGGCAATTTCTACAAAGTCTGTTGCAGATAGCTCAGCATCTCTAAACATATCCCAAGCAGCAGACCAGCAGAGCGCGCGAGAGAGGCCATCATCTAATTTACCAAGGTGAGCTTTTAAGGTAGCAATAGATCTAGCATCGAAGCGAATCTTTGCATAGGTAAGGTCATGATCATTTATCAAGATAAGATCTGCCAACTTCTCACCACTTAACTCTTTAACTTGTGTTAAATCACCTGTGATATCTAGCTCTACTGATTTTCTACGGAGTAGCTGCCCATCTTTTAAGTCATATAGTCCAACAGCTGCGCGATGCGGACGGAGCTCACTTGATCCTGCCGGAATCTTTGGAGCCTCTTGTTTTATGGATATTGATTTATAGCTATCGCCATTGCTTTCAATTACTGGGCGGAGGGTATTGACCCCTGAGGTCTGTAGCCAAGTTGATACCCAACTACTTAAATCTCGCCCACTTGTTGCCTCAAGCTCGACTAATAAATCTGATAGAACTGTATTTTTAAAGGCATGCTTAGCAAAGTACTTCTGCAGCCCCTTAATGAAGTTATCTCGCCCAACGTGAGCTACCAATTGATGAAGAACTGAGGCTCCCTTGGCATAGGTAATGCCATCAAAATTAGCTTTTACAGTGTCGATATCAACCATATCGGTGGCAATTGGATGGGTCGATGAGAGTTGATCTTGGCGATAGGCCCAATTCTTTCGCTCAGCATTAAAGCCAGCCCAAGAATTTTTAAACTTAGTTGCTTCAACTAAAGCCAAATAAGAAGACCACTCGGCAAATGATTCATTAAGCCATAGATCATCCCACCACTTCATTGTGACCATATCTCCAAACCACATATGGGCCATCTCATGAAGGATTGTGTTGGCTCTTGCGTTATACATCCGCTCTGTTACCTTCGAGCGAAATACTAAGAGATCTTCTCTAAAGGTGACAGCGCCAGCATTTTCCATAGCGCCCCAGTTAAAGTCCACAACAGCAATCTGATCATATTTATCAAATGGATATGCCAGACCAAAGACCTCTTCAAAGTAGGCAAAGCCCTGTTTTGTAACTAGGAATATCTCATCAGAATCAAGATGTTCAAATAGAGATTTGCGACAGTAAATTCCTAGCGGAATACTTTTCTTGCCTTCATACTTATCATGAATAAAGGAGTAGGGACCTGCAACTAGAGCTGTGATGTAGGTTGACATAACTGGGGTAGTGGTGAACTCCCACTTCTTCTTATCACCAAGATCGCTGACTTGCTTAACTGGATTATTTGAAATCACCTGCCAATGTGCTGGAGCAATTGCTGTAAATGCAAAGGTTGCTTTTAGATCTGGTTGATCAAAGCAGGGATACATATTTCTAATAAATGCAGTCTCGCCTTGAGAGTAGAGATAGACCTCGTTATCAACTGGATCTATCGAGCGCTGCAAACCCTCACCGCTCTTGGAGTAAATCGCCTCAATTTCAATTACTAATTCATTGCTTGCTTGTAGGTTTTTTAGAAATACGCTCTCGCCATCATAATTTGAAACATCAACGCTTTGACCATTAAGGGTTGCTGAGATGATTCTCTTTCCAACTGCGTCTATAAAGCTCTCATAACCAACCTTGTTGCAATCAAAGCTCACCTTGGTGGTGGCTATAAAGCTCTCTGCCCCCCCGCTTACATCAAGTAAGACCTCGTAGTGCTTAATAGATAGGTGTGAGGAGCGTTCAGCGGCTTCAGCGCGCGAGATATTAATTCCAGGCATGCGCGTATCCAAGCAGAGATGGCACTCTTTGCCACTATGGAGAGGCAAAAATCTGAGGAGTTTCGCTTAAGAAGCTTTCGCCTGCGGGGTGAGCGGATGACTAAAGCTCAGGCTGGGGCGATAGATCAGCATTTAAGTGAGTTTGAAATCCCGTTAGATCACCCAATTGAATTAGAGAAGATATTTCCAAAGGATAAATATCAAGAGATTGTTTGTGAGATTGGAAGCGGGATGGGTGAGGCTAGCTCTCAGATCGCCTTTGAAAATCCAGCGAGCGGATATTTAGCAGTTGAGGTTCATAAGCCAGGAATTGGAGCTCTGCTAATTCGAGCAAATAACCTAGGAGTTAAAAACTTAAGAGTTATTAATGAAGATATCTATCTAGTCTTGAAGGAAAATATTACAGATTCAAGCTTTGATGCTTTCCATATCTTCTTTCCAGATCCATGGCCAAAGAGGCGTCAACATAAACGTCGTCTCTTAAATCCTGAATTTATAGAAACTCTAGCTAGGAAGTTAAAACCAGGCGGGCGGATTAATATTGCAACAGATTGGCAGCCTTATGCAAAAGAGATAGCAGCAAACTTCTCTGGTAGTAAGAACTTTACCGGCGGAGTAATAGAGCGCCCAAAGTGGCGTCCGCTAACTAAGTTTGAAAATAAAGGCTTAGGAAAAGAGCATCTAGTAACAGATCTGCAATACTCTAAGAATTAAAGCTGGCCTTTTTCTTCATACTTTGAAATTAAGCCAATTCTTCTTATATGGCGCTCATCTTTACTAAAGGGCGTTGAAAGAAATGTATCAACCAGCTCTAAACAGAATTTCTCATCATGCATTCTCCCGCCAAGAGATATGACATTGGCATCGTTATGCTCGCGAGCAAGCTTTGCAATCTCGACACTCCAAACTAGCGCTGCTCTTACCCCCTTAACTTTATTTGCTGCCATCTGTTCGCCATTTCCTGAGCCCCCTAGAACAATGCCAAATGAGCCCGGATCTTTAGCAGTTGCAAGGGCTGCTGGAATACAGAACTCTGGATAGTCATCGAGCGGATCAAAGCTATGCGGGCCATGATCTGTTACTTGATGTCCTTGCCCTTGAAGGTGGGCGATTATTTTTGCCTTAAATTCCAGCCCAGCATGATCGCTACCAATATGAATCCTCATAGGGCTACCTTCTCAAATAAAAATAAGAACCGCTGGCATTTCTTCCAGCGGTTCTTATTCGAAGGGGGAGAGAAATGAACTTATCTGATCAAGGGCCTTTGCCCCTGATAGGTAGGATATAAATCTCTCAACCTGAGATAGCTAGAACTAGTTCCTTAAAGGGCGCTTAGAGTTTTCCATCCTGCGCTACTTATACGGCCAGATTGAAGAAATTGATATAGCTAAATAGTTCTACATATTTATTTCACGCCTAGGAAGGCTATAGCTCCACATCCCTATCTAAGGGGTCTAAGCCCCCTATTAGGAGGGGTATTTATGGCTACATGGCTTTATCTCATGCGCATCGTTATGGCGCTATCACTATTTACTGCGGTGGGAATTACTCCACTATCTGCTGCTGGCAGAACTAATAAGTCTCTAGCCAATACCATCTTAAGTGGCAAGAGCGCTCCAACAACTAAGTTGGGAATTAATGGCGATTTCTATATCAACACCAGCACATTTCAAATCTATGGACCGAAAGTTAATAATCGCTGGCCAGCGCCAACAAGTCTTATTGGTCCAACTGGAAGTTCGGGCAGTGATGGCAAACAAGGAGATAAAGGATCAAGTAGTAGTGGCGCTACTGGATCAAAAGGTGAGAAAGGAGATAAAGGAGATAAAGGAGATACTGGCGAGAAAGGAGAGAAGGGAGAAAAAGGCGAAGTCGGAGCAGTTGGTGCAAAAGGTGATACAGGTTTAACAGGAGTAACCGGTTTAACTGGTGCAACTGGATTAACTGGCGCGACAGGTTTAACAGGTGCAACTGGTCCAATTGGCATCACAGGATTAACTGGCCCCACAGGCGCAACAGGACCAACTGGTG
>CAKZXY010000017.1 GCA_937883945.1 uncultured Clavibacter sp.
CAGCAGCCCTCTTGCCTTCGTCGTAGCAAGATCTAATTCCTATGGGATTAACGTTGCCCCAATACTCCTCAGGCTGCGGGCTAACTGTGGGGTCACCATATATCTCAGATGTTGATGCTTGAAAGAATCTTGCCCCGGTTCTCTTGGCAAGACCGAGCATATTTATCGCTCCATGAACGCTTGTTTTAAAGGTTTGGACTGGATTTCTCTGATAGTGAATTGGGCTTGCAGGACAGGCCAAATTAAATATTCCATCGACTTCAACATAGAGTGGGAAAGTCACATCATGGCGTAGTAGTTCGAAGTCTCGATTTTCACGAAGGTGTGCAATATTCTTTTGATCTCCGGTATAGAAATTATCAACTGCTAAGACGCTATGACCTAAAGATAATAACTTTTCACATAGATGCGAGCCAAGAAATCCTGCTCCACCAGTTACTAAAATACGCATTGAATAACCTTATCTCTAGATATCTAGACCAATGTACTTAGTCTGAAGGAATTCATGGATGCCATCAAAGCCGCCCTCGCGACCAAGGCCTGATTGCTTATTTCCTCCAAAGGGAGCGGCAGGATCAGAGATCATTCCTCGATTGATAGCAACCATTCCAGAGTCAATCGCCTCGGCAATGCGAATTGCCCTACCTAACTCACCTGAATAGACATAGCTGATTAATCCAAAGTCGCTCTCATTAGCTAGTTTGATCGCCTCTTCATCACTTTCAAATGTAACGATAGGAGCAACTGGGCCAAAGACTTCATACTTTAGGATCTCATTTGATTTATCAACAGTTAGAACTGTTGGTGGATAAAAGGCTCCAGGGCCATCAGGCATAATCCCGCCAGTTTCGACTTTAGCGCCATCTTTAACTGAGAGCTCTACTAACTCTGCAATCTTGTTTCTCTCCTTGATTGAAACACTCGCTCCAAGTTGAGCGCCTGCCTCACGTCCTGGGGCCATCTTGAGCTCTGACATAGCTTTAGCAAACTTAACTGTAAATTCCTTTGCAATATTTTTATGAACATAGATTCGGTTGGCAGCAGTGCAGGCAGCCCCGCCATTTCTCATCTTGGCAAGCATTAGACCTTTAACCGCCTCATCAATATTTGCATCATCTAGAACTACAAATGGCGCATTGCCACCTAATTCCATAGAGCAGCGGATAACTCGATCTGATGCCTCTTTAAGAAGGATGCGACCAACCTCTGTTGATCCGGTAAATGAAAGATTCATAACTCTTGGATCATGGAGCATCTGAGAAACCATTGGCCCTGCTGGAGTTGGTGTTACTAGATTTACTACTCCTTTAGGGACGCCAGCTCGCTCTAAAATATCAACAATTGCCATAGCTGTTAGCGGTGTTTCAATTGCTGGTTTTAGAATTACTGTGCAACCTGCGCCAATTGCTGGGCCAATTTTTCTTGTTGCCATTCCTGCTGGGAAATTCCAAGGGGTAATAAGAAGTGAGACTCCAATTGGTTGATGAGTTACTAAAATTCTCTTATCTCCACTTGGTGATTTACGAAAGTCTCCTTGAACTCTAACTGTCTCCTCTGCAAACCAACGGAAGAACTCTGCGGCATATAAAATCTCACCTTTAGCATCTGTTACAACTTTGCCATTTTCGCGAGAGACTAACTCTGCTAATTGATCAGCCTCTGCGACCATAATTTCAAAAGCTTTCCGGAGAATCTCTGCGCGATATCTTGGAGCGCTTTTTGCCCAATCTGGAAATGCGCGAAATGCTGCATCAACTGCAGCCTCACATTCTTTCGAGCCTGCCGTCTGAATCTCTGCGATTACACTTGCATCGCTAGGGTCATAGACCGGCACTGTTCCACTGCCTTTAACCCATTTTCCATCGATATAGAGATCAGTTTTTAAGGTCATAGGCGCAGAGCATACGCGTGAAAAGGGGGGCGTAGAATGGGCAACTACCGTGGCTAAATTTTGGACTGCTGATGCTCCTACCCCTAGAGCGCTTAAAGAACATGCGCACTTGCGGGACCCTTTCACATACCGGTTAAAGAAATTCTTACTAGGCGCCCCGTTAAATCGCCATACCCTTGGCCATCAACGTTTGAAGAAGCGTTACGCCCTTGGGATTCTTTCGTCAGATTGCATTTCATCATCGGCCTATGGTTCCGAACAGATTCTTGTCGCCTTACTTCCAGCTTTTGGCTTAGCCGCATTTACTCTATTGATGCCGATGACTTTTGTAGTAATAACGGTCCTGTTAATCATCACACTTTCTTACCGAAACGTTATTTCGGTTTATACACAATTTGGTGGGGCATATATTGTTTCGCGAGATAACTTTGGCCCTGTTTCTGCCCAAATTGCAGCAGTGGCACTGATTTTAGATTACATAGTAACTCTTGCCATTCAGACCGCTGCAGGTGTGGCTGCGATTGTCTCCACATTTCCTGAGTTAGCTCCATGGAAAATTCAAATGTGTGTAGTTGTAATTGCCCTCTTAGCGTATGGAAATCTTCGTGGTGTAAAAGAAGCTGGCCGTACTTTCGCGCTGCCCACTTACTTATTCGTTGGCTCTATGTTCGTAGTTTTTGGAATAGGAATCTTTCGCGAACTAACAACTGGGTTGCCACAACTTAACCCGCGCTCACCAGGGGCTATCGAGATCGGAACTGAACAGGGACTCCTCTCAGCAGCAGCGGTCTTTATATTACTTAGGGCATTTGCTAACGGCGGATCTTCTTTGACTGGTCTTGAGGCGATCGCCGACGGTGTAGGTTTATTTAAGTCTCCAGAATCAGCTAATGCCAAGAAAACGCTGGTAATGATGAGCATGATTCTTGGAACCTTAGTTCTTGGAGTCTCCTACTTTGCGCACCGGATTTTGGCCGTGCCTTATGAAGATGAAACACCAACTGTAATTTCTCAAGTAGCTTCAACTATTCTCGGTGACGGAGCATTTGGATCAGCATTCTTCATTCTGGTCCAGACCGCGACAATGCTTATTCTTTTTGCGGGAGCAAATACAACCTTTAGCGCCTTTCCTATAGTTGTGAATTACGCCGCAGCTGATGGATATCTACCTAAATGGCTAACAAAGCGTGGTCATAAACTGAACTTTTCTAATGGAATCATGGTCCTTTCTGGCGCAGCTCTTATTCTGGTCGTTGCTACTCAAGGTTCGATTTCCTATCTTGTTGCTTTTTATGCACTCGGGGTCTTTACCGCCTTTACCCTCTCTGGACTTGGTATGGCGAAACATAATTACAAAAACCGTGAAGGTAATTGGAGATTAAAGTTTGCCATAAATGGGCTAGCTGGAGGTTTGTCACTAATTATCGTCATTATATTTTCAGTAGTTAAATTCACAGAAGGTGCTTGGGTGGTGCTAATACTGGCTCCGATATTGGTTATATCTTTCTTGAGGCTGAGAACTCGATATGACGCAGAGAAAAAAGCGTTAGAAGTTCGAAAAGAACTTGAGCGAGCACTCTCAATCACTCGCCACGATGTGACAGTTTTAGTTGACTCAGTAGATCTTGCCACGGTTGGAACTATTCGCTATGCCCGATCACTAAACCCTCGATCACTACATGCAGTGCATTTCGTGCTAGATGACCGTCGCGCAGAACAGATTAAGGAAGAATGGATGTCCAGTCATAGCGTTGATGATGTCCCTATTGAATTTATCGACTGTCCCGATCGCAGAATTCCTAATGCTGCAGTTGACTATGCAATTCGCTCTACTCAGAAATCTGATGTCGAGTTAACGCTACTGCTCCCACGTCGGGCATATCGTGGATTCCTTGGCCGTTTGCTCCACGACCAAACTGCTGAAGAAATCGCACGACCTATTTCGCAATTGCCTCGAGTTGTTGCAACAATCGTTCCCTTTGATGTGGAGCGAATCTTAAAGGGGCAGGTGCGCGAAATAGAGAGCGTAGAGCCAGAGAAAGCGAAAGCCACAAATAGCGCGCCAGCTAGAACCAAAAGCAATTGGCTCCAATCATCTGAAGTAATAAGTCATTATCAAGAATCAATGATGCCGATTGGCAGTATCACTTGGCGCAAGAGAGCGCATGTGGCAGGAAAAGTAACTGCAATAAGGCCTGCTGCTATGGATAGCGCTCCAACGCTAGAGGTTGAAATCTGGGATGAGAGCGGCGGGGTTACACTGCAGTTCTTAGGAAGGCGAGAGATAGCAGGCCTTGAAGTGGGATCAACTCTTATTGCTGAGGGAATGGTTGGAGAAGATGACGGCGCACTTACTATCTTGAATCCCTCTTATGAAATAAGGGTATGAAGCGTTTAATAATAATTCCAACTTATAACGAGTTGGCCAATGCTCCAATCCTGATTGAGCGCATTTTTAAACACATTGCTAATTCTCATATCTTGATTATCGATGATGGCTCACCAGATAAAACAGGAGAGAAAATCAAAGAGATACAAAGGCGCTATCCAGGTCTCTTTCTCTTAGAGCGAGCCAGTAAGTCCGGACTTGGCAGCGCTTATCGCACTGGCTTTGCGTGGGGCTTAGAGCGAGGATATGAAGAGCTAATTGAGATGGATGCTGATCTCTCTCATAGAGTGCGAGATCTAAAAAAGATGATTGAGGCAGAAGAGCTACAACCCAATACAGATCTAGTAATAGGTAGTAGATGGGTGTCTGGCGGAAAGACTGAGAATTGGTCTAAGAGCAGAGAGCTTCTATCAAGGGCTGCAAATCTCTATGTTAGAGCGATGTTGGGTATGGGAGTTAAAGACTCAACAGCTGGCTTTCGCATCTACTCCTCATCGATTCTTGAAAGACTAAACCTTGAAGCGATAAAGAGTGAGGGCTACTCATTTCAGATAGAGATGACACGGGCTGTATATAAACTTGGCGGAAAGATGATTGAAGTTCCAATTACCTTTAGAGAGCGCGAAAATGGCGTGAGTAAGATGTCAAAAAATATTGTTAGAGAAGCGATGTTGCTGGTCACTATCTGGGGTTTAAAGAGGTTTTTAAGAGTTAAATAACTGGCGGTGGCGGTGGGATTTGAACCCACGGTTGGGTTTCCCCAACACGCGCTTTCGAGGCGCGCTCCTTAGGCCGCTCGGACACGCCACCGTAGGTGACTATACGCGAGGGCCTAATCAGTTTTTAAATTACCTCTTTTGGGCAAAGAACTGCGTTAATAACTCAGCGCACTCTTGCTCTAAAACACCTGAGATAACTTCAACTTTATGTAGCGCTCTTGGGTCGCGAATCAAATCCCATACAGAGCCGCAGGCTCCTGCCTTCTCATCCCAGGCGCCAAAAACTAGCCTCGGAATTCTTGCTGCCATTATCGCCCCCGCACACATCACACATGGCTCAAGAGTGACAACTAAGGTGCACTCATCTAAACGCCAAGCGCCAATTGATCTTGAAGCTGCTTTGATAGCAACAATTTCTGCATGTCCTAGTGGGTCTTTAAGGAGTTCCCTCTGGTTATTTCCAAGAGCAACTATCTCGCCATCTTTATTTAGTATCACTGCTCCAACTGGCACATCACCACTTGAAGTACTACCAAATTTAGCGCGCTCTAAAGCTACGCGCATTGCGCGTTCATGGTTCATTTATAGATTCTCTACTAACTCACTAAACTCATTGCCAAAGCCAATTCTTCTAGCAATTACCTCTAACTGCTCCTCTGGATATAACTCATCATCATCGCAGATCATCTGTAGCTCCATGGCATCAAGACCGAGATCTGTAAAGATATTTAAATCCCCTGCTGGTTCATCAGCATCATCTTCTGCTGGAAATTCGATATCGCTTAACTCTAAAACCTCGGCAGCAATTTCATAATCAAGTGCTGCCATGACATCACTTAAAACCATCTGCATCTTTGCGCCAATCTGGCGGATGATTATGAAGAATTGATCATCAATAGCAAGAAGTGCAATTGCTCCGCCATCTACTTGTTGAGCTCTAAGCGCATCAAGGACTAGACCGATATCACTAGTTGCTTCATCTGGTAATTGAGAGATTCGCCATTGCCCATCATCACGCCAGGAAAGGAGAGCAAATTCAAGTGTTTCGTCTGCCATCTCACACCTCCCGCTCATAAGAAATGCAATGCCTCATAGTTCCACCGTTGCCCTTGGTAGTAAAGTGCCGCCATGAAGGTCGTTGTAGTAAATCACCCGCTTGTGACCCATAAATTGACCGTGCTACGCGATAAGCAGACTAATTCACAAATCTTTAGGCACTTAGTTGAGGAGCTAGTCACTCTTCTGGCATATGAAGCAACTAGGGATGTAAAAATCCAGGAAGTCTCAATTCAGACTCCAGTTACTCAGACAAAAGGTGCGATGCTGGCAACGCCTCGTCCTGTAGTAGTTCCAATTCTTAGAGCTGGTCTTGGAATGCTTGAGGGAATGATGCGCGTTATTCCTAGCGCTGATGTTGGATTTTTAGGAATGGTTAGAGATGAAAAGACTCTCCAAGCATCGACCTATGCCAATAGATTGCCTGATGATTTAACAAAGCGTCAGTGTTATGTCCTAGATCCAATGCTTGCAACTGGCGGAACTCTAATTGCTGCAATTAATTATCTAATTGA
>CAKZXY010000018.1 GCA_937883945.1 uncultured Clavibacter sp.
AAGCTATTAAGGCGCGCCCTGAAATCTCCATCTCCTAAATTCCTGCGCCACAAAAACTTGCCCCTTATGCATTTGCTATTACCGCCGATCTAGCACTTGATCTTGATAGCGAAGATGACATCGCAACTGGCAGATTTGTTCTCCTCCATGATCCAGAGGGACAAGAATCTTGGGATGGCACCTTTCGCTGCGTGACCTTTGTTCGCTCGGCACTTGATATTGAGATTCAATCAGATCCAATGTTGCCTGATGTTGGTTGGTCTTGGTTTATTGATGCGCTAAAAAATAGTGGTGCAAAATATAGCCAGCCCAGCGGGACAGTTACTAGAGTTGCAAGCGCATCATTTGGGGAACTCTCATCGCATGATGAATCATCTGAGATAGAGATTCGAGCTTCATGGACTGCAGATAATCCGGAGGAGTTGATGAGCCATGTCCATGCCTGGCTTGAGTTAATGGCAAGCGCTGCAGGCCTTGCTCCCCTTCCTGAGGGCGTAGCCTCACTTCCGCAAAAGCGTTAATAAACTGTGAGTGAGAATGAAACAAATCTTCGCGCCCTAAAGGTTCCCGAACAAGGAACTCCAGAGCTAATCACAACTGAGGATAAGTTTGCTGGGGCGATAAGCGAGCTTAAATCAGGCCACGGTCCAATTGCTATCGATGCTGAGCGCGCCTCAGGATTCCGCTATAGCTCAAGGGCCTATCTAATACAGATTTATAGAAGAGGCGGCGGCCTGCATCTAATTGATCCGATTGAATTTATCGAAAGCCCCCTAATTGGCCAATTAAATGAAGTCCTTAAAGGCGAAGAGGTAATCATCCATGCCAGCACCCAAGATCTGCCCTGTCTTCGCGATTGGGGCATAGATCCAAAAGAGCTATTTGATACTGAATTAGGAGCAAGAATTGCAGGGTGTCCAAGAGTAGGTCTTGGTCATTTAGTTGAGAGCCTCTTGCAAATCTCGCTTGCTAAAGAGCACTCTGCAGTTGACTGGTCTATCCGACCACTAAAGCAGGAGTGGCTTGATTATGCAGCTCTTGATGTGGCTGTACTTTTAGATCTTCGCGACAAAGTTTCTGAACTCCTTGAACAACAAGAAAAATTGCAGTGGGCGCAACAAGATTTTGCTG
>CAKZXY010000019.1 GCA_937883945.1 uncultured Clavibacter sp.
TGCCCAATTAACTATCGTCTCTGCTCCAAAGACTGGAGAATCTGGGTTGGTAACTAAAATGGAGGTGATATATAAATCGCCATTTACTGGATAAGTCTTAAAGTCATTGACCTGAATTAGCTTTCCAGTAACTTTATCTGGAACCCCAGGCTTAAAGAAGATAAAAGGGATTGGCGCAAGTAGCGTTGCAAGGGTTAATAGATAGAAGAAGAATTTAACTGGAAAAGACCAGCGATATCTAAGCGGGGAGATATTTCGCATTAGAGCTACTCTTTATCACTTTCACTTGCTTTAAAAGATTTCTGAAAACTCTGAAATCTTCCAACTGATCTCTCAGTTTTATTCTCATATTTCTTCTGAAACTTTGTCACCCAGATGACATAGGCGGCAGCTCCGATAGCAGCGGTGAGAGGAATAAACCACCAGATAAAAGCAGATAGCGGGGCTGAGGCAGATTCAGCAGCCAACTTCATCGCCATCATTTCGCCCATGGCTCAAGCCTAGGCTAGGTGAGGCTAATTAGTAATTTGGAGCATCTCCCCGCTGCCTTGGGAATAAAGCTGGGCTAGATTTGTTCTCCTAGAGAGATCAGATTTACTAGCCATAGAGATAAGCAGTAATACTTAAATTCTATTGAGATAGAAGGAGTTATCCAGATGCCAGGTTTTGGCTTTACGCCAGATAACGGTGATGAGCAAGAGCCAGAAGGTAATAATCCCTTTGGTTTTGAAAACTTCGGAGAAATCTTTAAGCAATTCTCTGGAATGGGTTTAAATCTTCCAGCCCTTATGGCATCTCTATCTGGCCAAGCATCTCCAGCCTCGCTATCAAAGGAGATGATCCGTGATATCTCAAGAAAGTATTTAAGCGCCCATGGCGAAGTTCCAGTAACGCTCGAAGATCTCACCCAGATTCAAGAGGCGATTAATATCGCAGATCTCTGGATTAATGAGGCGACAACATTTCCATCTCTGCCGCTAACAGATTCGATTGCGCTATCAAGAAGAGATTGGATTGATACCACTTTAAATGGCTGGCAAGAGCTCACAAAGCCTCTTGTTGATTCGATGTCAGGGGCTCTCTCATCAATGCTTGATCAAGGGCTTGATGGGCAGGGCGAAGATAATGGAATTTCTATCCCTGGCTTTGGCCCCATGTCGATCTCCAAATCAAGCGTCAACGCCATCATGGCAACCTTTATGAGCTCACTTATTAGCACTCAATTGGGCCAAAGTATTGGCGCTCTCTCAACCACAGTTACTGGCGCTAATGATGTGGCACTTCCTTTAAGTAAAGATATTAAAGCTCAATTACTTCCACAAAATGTTAGAGCTTGGGGCTCAGGCCTTGAAATTGAGGAAGCTGAGATAAGAATTTATCTTGCTTTAAGAGAGATTGCTGCTGCTCGACTCTTTAAACAGTGCCCCTGGCTTAGTGGATATATCGCAGAGGTAATCTCGGCATATGGCAGTGGAATTCGTATTGATATCAGCGCCATTACCCAGAGCGCTCAAGATGCGATGGACTCTGGAGCAATTGATCCAAGTAATCCAGAATCAATGGCCTCTGCGCTCTCAGGTGGTCTCTTTACTCCTGAAACATCACCAGCTCAGAGCGCAGCTTTAGAAAAATTAGAGACGCTACTTGCACTAATTGAAGGATGGATTGACGCAGTTGTTGTAAAGGCTGCATCAGATCGTCTTCCATCGCTAATTAAATTAAGAGAGAGTCAGGTAAGAAGGCGCGCTACCAATTCTCCAACTCAACAATTATTTGCAACTCTTCTTGGTCTTGAAGTTTCACCAAGATTGACTAGAGAAGCTATTTCATTCTGGGAAAAACTTGAGAAAATCGATTCAATCTCTGGAAGAGATAAAATCTGGGAAGAGGCCTTCCTACTTCCCAGCGCATCTCAGCTATTAGATCCGGAAGGATTTTCTAAGAGTCGAAAAATCCCTGATGATCTCTCAGGTTTGATTTAAGAGAAAAAAGCGAAGACCCCGGTCGCACATTTCTTATCTGCCTTCCCCTTGCAGATATGAAAGAGTTTTCCGAGGTCTTCGTAGGCGCAAAGTACGACAGATAGATATAAATAATCAACTTCAACTGGCGAGTTTTCCAACCCTAAAGACTCATCTACTCCTATAGAGTTTGCAGAGGTAATACCACTTAGAAAGGTTACGTTGTGGAAAACTTCATCCAAGATGAAATCTTCGACGCTAACCTGCCCCAGATGCGAAATGAAGGCGAGAAGGCAGCTTCAGTAATCAAAATTCCACCAACTCCAAGCTCTAATGGAGCCGAGGTGAAGGTAATTAGAAGTACGCGGCGAAAGAAATCAATTAGCGCCTACCGCCAAGCAGGGGCAATCGTTATCTCAGTTCCAGCTCGCTTATCTAAGAGCGAGGTTCGCCAAGTAATTCCTGAGATGGTGAGCAAAGTACTCTCACTTGAGGCCAGGGAGAAGATAGGCGAAGAAGATCTTTATAAGCGCTCACTTGAACTTCTTACTAAGTATCTTCCAGAGTGCCCAGTTAAACCCGCCTCTGTCACCTGGCGCTCGATGAGCGAGCGTTGGGGCTCCTGCACCACAGTTGAGCGGAGTATCCGCATCTCAGAGCGTCTTAATGGCGCCCCTGGATATGTTCTTGACTACCTACTGGTCCATGAACTCATTCACCTGATGATTGCCGACCATGGCCCAGCCTTTGAGGCCCTTCTAGCCAGGTTTGAACTTGGAAAAGAGGCTAGCGCCTACCTCGAGGGCTATGAAGCAGGGGTTCGAGCAGGTAAATAGAAGAAAAAATATCCCCCTTGAGCGTGGGGAGCGCCTGAGTTGAGGGTATGCGGGGGTATGGTGGGCCTATTCGCAGGCTATCCCAGCGCTGCGAGGATCGGAGGATAGCTATGGCAGAGACATATAAAGGTGAGGCCTACTGCGTAAAGTGCAAAGCCAAACGTGAGTTCGAAGGAACCGTAAAGGTCTCCGAATCTGGACGTCGTATGGCACAGGGCATCTGCCCAACCTGCGGCACTAAGGTCAATCGCATTTTAGGTAAGGCTTAAACCAGCTTTTAAAAATAGAGCGCTCGCAGCAATAGCTGTGGGCGCTTTATTTATTTTCGCATCTAAATACTCTTAGTAAGTCCCGGGCATACCAAGTTACTTAGATACACGCGCCCCTGCCCAGATCAGCGCCGCTGGCCGAACACCTTCCCTCAATGGTTATAGATGATCGCCCCCTTATGGAATCAAGGCCTGTAATTAAGAGCGCGCTTAGCATCTGGCCAAGCTCAAACGGGGCTCAGGTATTTATCGGCTCGCCCTATAAATCTATCTGCCTACCAAGCCTCTGGTTTGGCATCTCAACTCGATTATTACTGGAGAGTTTTAATGGCCAATTAAGCCTTGAACAGATTGGCAGGCAATGCGCGCTTACTATCTCTCAACTCCAAGCACTCGTTGATGAGCTGCAAGCCCATGACTTAATCGATCTCGAGCGAACCGCTATCTCATACTTGAAAAGATATGACCCGAAAGTTAAAGCAATTACCCCTGTTACAGACCTTGAAGACTTTAATGAAGATATCGCTGCTCAATCTTTTATCAAGAGAATGGAGATTGAATCTGAGGCAGCATCTCTTGCAAGAGGAGATATCGATGGGGGAAGAAGCGCAGTTATTAGTCGTCGTGATTTCTCAATCTTAATCTTTGGATATGGAAAAATTGTTAACTCACTAGTTGGATCACTTAGCGCCTCAGGATTTACTAAAATCTTAGTAATCAATCGTCTCCAACAGAGATCTGAGGCTTTAAAGATTTTAGAGAGTGATCTCTCTGGCGGATATATCTCAAGAGCTGATATCGGTGCATCAAGAAAAGAGGTATTGGCAAGAGCTCGTAATTCATCTGCGCTCTTTACCGAACCTACGCCAGTTATTTATCGACCAAGGCTAATAATTAGCGTTGGCCCGCCAACGCCAGATGTGTTGCAGCGCTGGATCTCTGAAGGTAGTAACCACTTAATTATTGAGCCCTATTCATCAGCTGAAGTTCGCATCGGGCCCTATGTAATTCCAGGAAAGAGCCCTTGTCATCGCTGTCTACAAATATCTAGTGAAGAGAAGTTAAATTCAATGGTGAAAAAAGAGGTTGGATCAGCACTTGCCCAACTCTGCGCAGCGATTGCCTGCCTTGAGGTAATTAACCTCGCCTCAAGTGGGATAAGCCACTTTCTTGGAAAATCAATGATCTATTCAAACTCAAATTTTCATAATCCTAAAGTGGAGAGGTGGTCAATAAATCCTGGATGCGGCTGCAGCTGGCGATAGTTTCAATTCGCGCTATCTCCCAGGCTAGATAAGAATGTGCAGGTGTCAGAGCAACTCCCCCAGGGAACTAGTAAACGAAGCGCCAAGATGGCCAGCATCCCCCTATCCCTTGCTGGTCGCGGAGCTATTGGCTTTGGCCGTCAGTTAATTGGCCAATCACCAGATTTTGCCTTTGCAGACTTGCAAGAGAAAACCGCTGAGCAGATCTTTAAAGTATTGGGAGAGCTAAAAGGCGGAGCCATGAAATTTGGCCAAGCTCTATCTGTCTTTGAGGCAGCACTTCCTGAAGAGATTGCTAAGCCTTATCGCGAAACGCTTGTAAAGCTGCAGGAGGCTGCTCCCCCACTACCAGCAAGAGTTGTTCATAAAGTATTGGCAAAAGAGCTTGGCGAGCATTGGCGAGATAACTTTGCAGAATTTAATGACACCCCAGCAGCCTCAGCATCTATTGGTCAAGTTCATAAAGGGATTTGGAAAGATGGTCGCGAAGTTGCAGTAAAGATTCAATATCCCGGAGCAAAAGAGGCGCTGATCTCTGATCTAAATCAGATTCAACGCTTTGCAAAGATTTTCCAATTACTTCTTCCTGGCGTTGAGATGAAGCCATTGCTAGAGGAGCTCAAGGCAAGAATTATTGAAGAAGTTGATTATCGCTATGAGGCAAGTGCACAGAGCGCCTGCTTTGAGGCCTATAAAGATGATAGCGATATTGCAATTCCTGAAGTAATCATGGCAACTGATCGAGTACTTGTAAGCCAGTGGCTCGAGGGAACTCCGTTATCAAAAGTTATTGCCGATGGCACACAAGAAGAGCGAAATAACGCTGGTATTCGTCTTGCGCGTTTTCACTTCACCGCTCCAATGAGAGCAGGTTTATTACATGCAGATCCTCATCCTGGAAACTTTAGAGTCTTAAAAGATGGCCGCCTTGGCGTTCTAGATTTTGGCGCATGTAATCGTCTTCCTAATGGATTTCCAGAGCCATTTAAACGCCTACTTAGAAACGCACTTGAAGGTGATGCAATTGCTTTATATAACGGCTTTAAAGAAGATGGCTTTATCCTCTCTGATGTTGAGGTAAGCCCTGAGTTAGTTCTGGATTATCTATTGCCGCTAGTTGAGCCGCTGAGAACTGATTACTTCGCCTATAGCCGCGATTGGCTTAGAACTCAGAGCGTGCGAGTGGGAGATCCTAGAAATCCAACTGCAAAGATTGGTTTCCAATTAAATCTTCCCCCGGAATATGTCTTGATTCATAGAGTTACCCTTGGAACAACTGGAATATTCTGCCAGTTAAGAGCTGAAGGAAATTTCAGAGATGAAGCTCTCTCCTGGTTTCCAGAGATAACCCCAAGTCATCTGCAGAAGAGTTAAGAGGGATTAATTCTGCTTGAGGCAGGGCGGGTTAGATAAGATTCTTAATATTGCATCTTTCTCTGCTCTTGTTAGCCAGAGGTTATATTTAACTTTTACCTCAACTTGTCTTGAAACATAATCACAGCGAAATGGCTTATTGGGTGGTAGCCAAGTTGCAGCGTCTCCATCTCTCTTCTGGCTATTTAGAGATCCTTTAACTGCAAGAAGATTTAGTGGGTCATTAGCAAAGCTCTTTCTAGTAGCAAGATCTGACTTAAAGATTCCACTCTGCCAGGCATTAGATAGCGCAACCACGTGATCAATCTGCACTAGTGCGCTGGTCTTTTCTCCCCTTTGAAAATTAATACTTTCACCAGAGAATGGATCTGTAAGGACTCCACTTTCAACAACACAATCTTTAGTTTTTGCTCTAAAAGTAATTTGAGTTAAATCTCTTTTGAGAATATCGTTTCTAGTATCACAGCCATTTCTATCCACATCTGCCCAGGCAGGGCCAAATGCAGATCTTGAATATCCCGTCTTTGGCGCTCGACCTTTAACTGCCAGAGTTTCAATTGCTTTAATAGGATCAAAGCTAGCTCCATTAGCGGAGGCAAGTTCAAGTATTTCTATCTGATATTTGGAGCCCTGTGATGCAATAGTAAAAGTAGTAATACCAAGGCTTCCAATGAGAATAATCGCAGTTGCTGGATAGGAAAAAGTTGCTCCGTATTTGAACGCTCGCGCTGACTTCAAAAGGCCAGAGAGAGCTTCCTGCCATTTGGAGTTCATGGCTTCATTCTCATCTATTAGGCTTAGAAATTGGTATCTGCCCCTCTACTGGTTATAGTTTGCTCCGCTTGATCACGACAAATGATCAACGGGTTGTTAGCTCAGTTGGTAGAGCAGGTGACTCTTAATCACCGGGTCGTAGGTTCGATCCCTACACAACCCACCGCTTTTATGCACCCGCTTTAAAAAATCACTGGGAAATATCACTGCCAGTTCTGGGTATTGAGATTAGTTCAGATACCCTAAAGACAATTATGAAGCGTCTTCTAGGACTTACAAGGTATGCGGTGGTGATTCCTGCCCTTGCCTCAATTCTCGGAGCATTACTTCTTATGGCTCAAGGATCATTTGCCATGGTCTTAGCTGTAATTGATTCAATTGAGAGTCAATATGGCCTCAAAGAAACAATTGTTGAAGTACTAACTGCGATTGATGCGATTTTACTTGGCACAGTGCTTCTCGTTATTGGCTATGGCCTCTATGAATTATTTATCGATACTGATATTGATGTGCCAATGTGGCTTAGGGTTGAAGATCTTGATGATCTAAAATCTAAATTAATTGGCGTTGTTGTAGCCATTATCGCTGTGGTCTTTGTAGGTGTCTTTGTTGATTCAAATCGAGCTGATGATGTCATTGCCTATGGCGTTGGCGCAGGCGCGCTCGTTGCAGGATTAGCTCTCTTTGCATTTGCTACTGGAAAAGCAGGAAAAAAAAGTAAAGAGAAGCTCTAAAGAGAGGTTTTCTTAGAGCGCTCTTGATCGTTTTGCGAGGCGCCAGTGCATAAAATAAATCGGTCCAGCAATGATTAAGGTAGTTAGTGAATTAACCATGCTTTTAACTGCTTGGCGCTGATTGTTTTCGGTTAAATTCTCTTTGATTTGATCAGCGCTTAAAGCTGAGTCTTTAGGAACTGAGTAGGGATCAAAGTAACCAGGATCAGGCCAGAGGGCATCAACTATTCCTCGAACAACGCTCACCAATGAAAATAGGCAAGTTAGCAAAGTTACTAAACAGACTGCGTAAATATAAAGTGAGTACCAACCAATACGATCTTCCCTCTTGGCAACAGGTTGGCTTTGGGTTAGAACTGGAGAGCTCACCTTTGAAGTGGGGCTCTTTCGTTTAGCAACCTGCTTACTCTTAACACCTTTACCTGCCATAGCTTGATTCTGACCCTAACTGGCAAGGTTTTCAATCAGCCGAGCCGATATTAGACTTGGTTATATGTTGCCAAAAATCATTCTCTATTATGGATTTGCTCCAGTTGCAGATCCTGAGGCGCTCAGGCTCTGGCAGAAGACTCTGGCACACTCTTTAAATCTTAAGGGTCGAATCATCATCAGTCACCATGGCATTAATGGAACTTTAGGTGGGGATATGAGCGATCTAAAGAAATATGTGAGAGCAACAAAGGAGTATCCCGGATTCAAGAAGATTGATTTTAAATGGTCAGAAGGTGCTGGAGATGATTTCCCAAAGCTGAGCGTGAAGGTGCGAGATGAGTTAGTGACCTTTGGAATTCCTGACAATCTAGAAGTCAATGAAAAAGGCATCCTTGGAGGAGGAGAGCACCTCTCCCCTGAAAAAGTAAATGAGCTAGCTGAGCAATTAGGTGAGGATCTAGTTTTCTTTGATGGCCGTAATGCCTATGAAGCTAAAGTGGGTCACTTCAAAGATGCAGTTATTCCAGATATTAAATCCACAAAAGACTTTGTAGCAGAGTTAGATAGTGGCAAATATGATTACTTAAAAAAGAAGACAGTAGTCACCTACTGCACTGGCGGAATTCGCTGTGAGATATTAACGAAAGTAATGAAAGATCGAGGATTCGATAAGGTTTATCAGGTAGCTGGCGGGATAGTGCGCTATGGAGAAAAATATGCAGATAGTGGTCTCTGGCAAGGCTCGCTATACACTTTTGATAAGCGAATGGTAATTGACTTTTCAGAGTTATCTGAGTTGATCGGAAAGTGTGATGCTTGCAGTGAGCCAACCAAGCAATTTCATAATTGCGCTAATGTTTTTTGCCATAATCTCTTTCTTCTCTGCCAAGAATGTGGCAAAGATAGAAAGAATCTGGAATGCATCCATGAGGGTGTTGTTACCTCAAGTAATCAGTAAGGACACTCCCACTCCTTGAGCAAATCGCTTTAGGCTGATTAGATAGCGCAATGGCCGAGTTCATCCCCAATCCCGCTAGAGGTAAAGAGGTCTATGACCTTGATAGAAAGTATGTATTTCACTCTTGGTCTGCTCAGGGTCAAATCACACCACTTCCAATTGCAGGTGGTAGCGGCTCATATTTCTGGGATTTTGATGGAAAGAAGTATCTAGATTTTTCTTGCCAACTAGTCTTTACAAATATTGGATTTCAACATTCAAAAGTTATTGATGCAATAAAGAAACAAGCAGACCTTCTGACAACTATTGCTCCACAAGCAGCAAATGAAGCGCGCGGAGAAGCTGCCTCCAGAATTGTCGCTCTGGCAAGTCCAAGCCATGAAAAAGTTTTCTTTACCAATGGCGGTGCAGATGGCGTTGAAAATGCGATCAGAATGGCTCGCATCCATACCTCACGCCATAAAATTCTCTCTTTCTATCGCTCCTATCACGGCAACACCACCTCTGCTATTTCAGCAACAGGAGATCCAAGAAGATGGCCAAATGAATTTGCCTTTGGACACGTTCACTTCTTTGGACCATACCTTTATCGAAGTGCTTTTTGGGCAAAGAGCGAAGAGGAAGAGTGTCAAAGAGCGCTCGAGCATCTAGAGAGCGTTATTGAATTTGAAGGACCAAAGACAATTGCAGCTATCTTGATTGAATCTGTTGTCGGCACTGCTGGAGTCTTGATTCCACCAAAGGGATATTTAGAGGGAGTAAGGCGCCTCTGTGATAAGTATGGAATCTTATGGATAGCAGATGAAGTGATGTCAGGATTTGGAAGAACTGGGAAGTGGTTTGCCTACCAACATTCAACTGCTCATCCAGATTTAATCGTCTTTGCCAAGGGAGTAAATTCTGGATATGTCCCACTTGGTGGGGTTGTAATCTCAAAAGAAATTGCAGAAACCTTTAAGGATCGAGTATTTCCCGGCGGCCTTACCTATTCTGGCCATCCCCTAGCTTGCGCAGCAGCAGTTGCAACTATTGATGTGATGAAAGATGAAAAGATTGTTGAAGCTGCAGCCCAAATTGGTGAGAAGGTTATTGGCCCCGCTCTGCGTGATTTAGCGAGCAAACATCGCGTCATTGGTGAAGTTCGTGGCCTTGGAACCTTCTGGGCCCTTGATTTAGTGACAGATCGCGTAAGCAGAGAGCCGCTTGCTCCCTATGGCGGATCATCTCCTGCGATGAATGAGCTAGTGGGTGAATGCAAAAAACTTGGTTTGATGCCTTTTACCAACTTTAATCGTATGCATGTAGTACCACCATGTAATATCACTGAGGCAGAATTTAACGAAGGACTAGCCATATTAGATAAAGCATTTGCTCAAATTGATAAGTACTACACGGGGGCAAAATAGAGATGAGTGAAATTAAGAGAATAACTCATCACATCAATGGCGCTTATTGGAAAGAGAGCGCTGCAAGAAGTGGGGACGTATATAACCCAGCAACAGGAAAAGTTACAGCAAAGGTTGATTTTGCCTCCCCAGAACTTATAGATCATGGCGTCAAAGTTGCTAAGAAGGCTCAAGAGCAATGGGCTCAAGCATCTCTTGCTAAGAGAGTTCAAGTTCTTTTCGCCTTTAGAGAAATCTTAAATGCTAGAAAAGAAGAGGTAGCAAAGTTAATTACTGCTGAGCATGGAAAAGTCTTATCAGATGCATTGGGTGAGGTAACCAGGGGCCTTGAAGTTGTGGAGTTTGCTTGCGGGATTCCCCACCTACTAAAAGGTGGATACTCTGAAGGAGCTTCAACAAATATTGATGTCTATTCAATTCGCCAGCCACTTGGAGTTTGCGCCATCATCTCGCCATTTAATTTTCCAGCGATGGTGCCTATGTGGTTCTTTCCCATCGCTATTGCTGCAGGTAATGCAGTAATTATTAAGCCAAGCGAGAAAGATCCATCTACTATCAATCTCATAGCTGAATTCTGGAAAGAAGCAGGTCTTCCTGATGGCGTCTTTAATGTTATCCATGGCGATAAAGTTGCAGTAGATAGCCTGCTAGCTCATCCTGATGTGGCTTCAATTTCTTTTGTGGGATCAACTCCTATTGCCCGATATATCTATGAAAATGGCACTAAAAATGGCAAGCGAGTTCAGGCTCTCGGTGGGGCAAAAAATCATATGTTGGTCCTTCCTGATGCAGATCTTGATCTAGCAGCAGATGCAGCAGTAAATGCTGGCTTTGGCTCAGCTGGTGAGCGTTGTATGGCGATCTCAGCTCTAGTTGTTGTTGAACCAGTAGCTGATGAGCTAATTAAGAAAATTTCAGAGCGCATGACAAACCTAAAAACAGGAGATGGCAGCGCAGGTTCAGATATGGGACCTCTTGTCACCGCAGTTCATCGCGACAAAGTTGCCTCCTATATCGATGCAGGGCTAAGCGCTGGAGCGAAGTTAGTTGTTGATGGTCGTAATCCAAAAGTTAATGGAGCAGCAGAGGGTTTTTGGCTTGGACCAACTCTCTTTGATCAAGTAACACCTGAGATGAGTATTTATAAAGATGAGATCTTTGGGCCAGTTCTCTCAGTAATTCGAGTATCAACTTATGACCAGGGCCTTGAGTTAATAAATAAGCATCAGTATGGCAATGGCACTGCAATCTTTACCAACGATGGTGGAGCAGCTAGAAGATTCCAAAATGAAGTTCAAGTTGGAATGATTGGAATTAATGTGCCAATCCCTGTGCCAACTGCCTATTACTCATTTGGCGGCTGGAAGAACTCACTCTTTGGAGATACCCATGCTCATGGAAGTGAAGGTGTTCACTTCTTTACTAGAGGCAAGGTAGTTACTAGCCGCTGGCTTGATCCAAGCCATGGCGGGATAAATCTAGGATTTCCTCAGAACGGGTAAATCTCTCTTAACTCTCAAGAGCTCAAGTGCTGCAACTGTTGAGTCAAAGCCTTTATCTTCCTTACTTCCACTTGCGCCACTTCTAGCAATTGCTTGATCTACGGTATCTACCGTCAAAACTCCAAAGCCAATTGGCTTTGATCTTGTAAGAGATACTTGCATAACTCCTTGAGTTACTCCCTGACAGACATAATCAAAGTGAGGAGTCTCCCCCCTTAAAACCACTCCAAGAACAACTGCAGCATCAAAGCCGTTATCAAGTGCTAGCTGGGCAGCTAGTGGTAATTCAAATGATCCTGAAACGAAAATAACCGGCTCTGGATCAATTTTCGCCTCTAGTAGAGCTCTTCTTGCTCCAGCGATTAAATCTGCACAGATTTGCTCATGCCAACTAGCAGAGATGATCGCTACTCGAAATTGGCTTAGATCACCAAGTGATATTTTTGGAACTACACCTGACATTATTTATGCCCCAGTCTCTCTTTTTTAGTTGCAACGTATTTTTCATTAAAAGTATTGATCTCACCTGAAAGAAACTGAAGGCTAGCTTTGATACCAGTTGAGGTGAGACTCTCTAGCTTCTCAGGGTTATTACTCAACAAAGTTACCGAATCAATTCTTAAAGAGTGGAGAATCTCAGCTGCATCACCAAAATCGCGTTCATCAATATTATGGCCAAGGGCTAGATTGGCATCGACTGTATCAAGGCCTTGATCTTGTAATTGATAAGCCTTGATTTTTTCAGAGAGTCCAATACCTCGCCCTTCTTGATCTCTTAAATAGATAACTAATCCAGAGCCAGTTCTTTCAATCTCATTCATAGCTCGCTCTAGCTGTGATCCGCAATCACAACGAAGCGAGCCCAATACATCCCCAGTTAAACACTCTGAATGAATTCTCACTAAGAGAGGTTGCTTTGAGTCAATACTTCCAAACTTCAAAAGCGCATGATCAACTCCGCCTCGACCTAGGAAGGTTGTAATCTGCCACTTTTCAATCTGACCACTGCTGCTTCGTGGAAGTTCTGCCCAATTAAAGTTAATTTCCTTCTGGCTATTAACTTTATTTGAAACATCCAGTGTCTTTAGGAGCTGGGCAATACTTAGGATAGGAATGTTTTGCTCGCTAGCGAACTTGATGAGATTTTCTCCACGCATCATCGAGCCATCTTCATTAACTAATTCACTGATAACTCCAACATGGTTTTCACCGACCAGCTTGCACATCTCAACGATAGCCTCTGTATGTCCGCGCCTTGCAGCAAGGCCGCCTTCATGGGCAACTAGAGGAAATATATGGCCAGGTCTTATGAAATCCTCTGCTGTAGAAGTTGAATCAGCTAAAGCTCTTATCGTGTTAGCACGCTCTTTTGCGCTGATTCCAGTAGTAATTTCGTGCTTAGCATCCACCGTCACGGTAAAAGCGGTGCGCTTAGTATCTTGATTCTGTTTAACCATAAGCGGAAGATGCAACTGCCTTGAGCGCTCCTCGGTCATTGCCACACATATAACACCTGAGGTGTAGCGAATCATAAAACCAATTTTCTCGGTTGTGGCAGCGCTAGCAAGTAAGAAGAGATCGCCCTCATTCTCTCTATCGACATCATCTGTAACAATTACAAAACCACCATCCCTGAAGACATCAAGTGCCTTATCTATTGAAAGATTCATCACTTACCTCTATTCATGAGGCGTTCAACATATTTAGCGATGACATCAACTTCAATATTTACAATGTCGCCATCTGATTTTTGAGAGAGATTAGTTCTCTCTAGGGTTTCTGGAATCAGCCAGAGCGTTAGTAGATCATCAGATATCTCACCTACGGTAAGTGATACTCCATCTATTGCAATTGAGCCCTGATTAACTATGTATTTAGTAAGGCTATTTGGTACTTTTACTACAAATTTGTTCCACTTCTCACCTGGTGAGTTCTCAACAACGCTTCCAATTCCATCGACATGTCCTTGAACAATGTGTCCACCAAGTCTTGAATCTGCCCTTGTGGCTAACTCCAAATTAACAAAATCACCTTCGCTAAGTTTTCCAAGGCTTGTAACCTTGAGCGTTTGAATCATCACATCAGCTTTGAAACTATCTCCATTTAATTCAATTGCAGTTAGGCAGGTTCCATTGATGCTCACTGAATCCCCCGTCTTTATTTCAGGGATGAGAACACTCTCAATTTCAATTACAGCAGATTCAGCGCCTCTAGAAATAGAAATAACTCTTGCCTTATCAGCAATAAGACCTGTAAACATTATTTACTCACCGCCAAAAGATGCAGCCTTAGATTCTTATCTTTACTTCCAAGTAAATCCGCAGCAATTAGATCAAGATCCAGCCTTTGATTAAGGCTCTCTATTCCAAGATTGCTAGCAAAATCAAGACCGGATCCAAGAAGTGTTGGCGCTTGGTAGAGGAAAACTTCATCAAAGAGTCCAGCTTTAAGAAATACGCTAGTTAAGGTGGGGCCGGCTTCGACAAGGATCTGATTCCAACCGCGTGCTTTAGCTAATTCCATAAGCTCACTTGGATCACTGCCCTTGATTTGAATCGTTTCAGCACTCTTATCTAAAATCTTTGAATCAATTGGTATCTCTCGTTTTCCAAGGATTACTCGCACGGGTCTAAATTCAAAATCTTCGCGCTCGACATTTCTGACCGTTAGAGATGGATTATCAGCAAGGACTGTCCCAGTACCAGTGACTATGGCATCGCATTGACTACGAAGAATTGCTACATCAGATCTTGAAATCTCACTTGTAATCCATTTTGAGCTGCCATCTAGCGCTGCAATTTTTCCATCAAGACTAGCTGCAATCTTTATCGTTATATATGGACGAGAGTGATTAATCTTTCCAAGCCATGCTCTATTGGTGAAGGAGACTTCATCTTGGAGTAGCCCTTGCTCAACAATTATTCCAGCATCAATTAGCTTCTTTACTCCACCTTGAGCAATTGGGTTTGGATCGCTAACTGCAAATATCACTTTCTTAATACCTGCAGCAATTATCGCCTCACTGCAGGGCGCAGTCTTTCCCTGATGATTGCATGGTTCAAGCGTTACAAAGAGAGTTGCTCCTAATGCTTTCGGTCCAGCTTTATCAATTGCAACAACTTCAGCATGTGCTCCGCCATTTTGGCTGTGATGAAAACCTTCACTAATAATCTGGCCATCATCGCCAATAATTACTGCCCCAACAATTGGATTCGGCGCGCTCTTTCCAAGACCAAGTTTTGAAATTTCGTTGGCACGGCGCATTGCAGATATTGCATCTATCATCATCGCCACCTCCGAAAAGATTTCCGGGGTGCGCAAAAGAGTGCGCGCAAGGATGCACGCATTTTGTTTCCTCTTATCCGGACTTTAACCGTCGGTCTTGGAGTTTCACCAAGTCCACCGCTAGCTGGATGCAAGCGGGTCGCAGACTTTAACTGCCGGTTCGGAATTACACCGACCCCGGAAACAATAAAGCGAGTCTAGCCGAGAATTATTCTCCGTCCCAAACGGCCATTTCAGCCTTAAAGGGATCAAGTCCCATTGGACCAAGGTTTAATACATATGAGTGAAATTTCTTTAGAGAGAACTTTGATCCAAGTCTCTTCTTTGCATCTTCTCTTGCCTCCATCATGAAGCGCTCTCCAACTTTGTAAGAAATTGCCTGTCCTGGCCAGCCAAGATAGCGATCCACTTCACTTCGTGCAGAGATTTCATCAAGTAAAGCTCTTTCATGAAGAAGTTTAAATGCAGACTCTGCATTCCAAACTTCACCATCAAAATCTTTATAACCACAATGCATTCCAATATCAACGACGATACGTGCCGCTCTTAGCCCTTGCGCTGAGAGATATCCCATCTCATAACCAGGATCTTCAAAAGCACCTAGTTCATCCATTAAGCGCTCTGCATAAAGCGCCCATCCTTCGCCATAACCAGAGACCCAGACTCTATTGCGCTGGAAACGATTTAGACGATCTGTGTTTATCTTTGTAGTTGCAACTTGAAGGTGATGTCCTGGAACTGCTTCGTGATACCAAGTTGAGACAATGTTCCACCATCCGAAAGTTTTTCTTCCCATAGTTGGAAACCAAGTTGTTCCAGGTCTTGATAAATCTTCACTTGGTCCCATGTAATAGGCAGCAGAGGCGCCTCCGGCAGGGGCTAGACGTGCTTCACAATTGCGAATTCTGGGATCAATATCAAATTCTTTTCCATCAAGTCTCTCCACAGCAGCTGTTATGAACTCACGTAGTTTCTTAAGTAGTTCTTCTTCGCCTTCAACTGTGTATCTAGGATCTGAGTCAAGGCGATCTGCAACTTCTCTAAGAGTTTTTGCATCTGGATAGAGCTTCTTTGCTGCGCTCCACATCCGCTCATTAATTATCTCTAGTTGTTTGATTCCCCACTCGTAGGTATCACGCAGATCAAGATTTGCACCAGTGAAATGGCGAGCCCACATCTTGTATCTCTCCTCGCCTACGCCATCAACTGCAAGGCACTTAGGCGCATAAGAATCGCGCATCCAAGATGAAAGTGAAACGCAAGCAGCCTCAGCGCTTTTTGCTGCAGCCAATAAAGCTTGATTATCACCGGCAGGGTCGAATTTCTTGGCAACTACAGTAAATGCACCCTTTGAAAAAGATTCTAACTGACCAGCGGTTGCAAGAACTTGTCTACGAGAATTGAATTTCCCTTTCTCTGCTGCAAACTCCAAAGATGATTTCCACCCAGCAAAAGCTGCTTCAATTCCAGCAAGACGCTTTGTTACATTTGAAACCGTTTCTGCTTGATCTGCCTTCATCATCTCAAAGACCTGACGAATGCTTGTGACGGGAGATGAGATTAGATTAAAGAGAATGCGCGCTTCAAAGGTGTCATTGAGGTTTAGCTCGGAGGTTAGCCGCTCTACTGCCACATCTCTTGCTATTCGATCAAACTCATTAATTGGAGTTTCATTCTTAATTGCAGCAAGAGTCTTTCGAGTTAGCTCTGCTCGCTTCTCATTGCCTTCCATTGAAAGGTCATCTAGTTGATCATCAAGACCAGGAACACCAAGCATGGTTGCTCCAATTGGCGATAGCTTGATTCCCTCCTCTAAAAAGTTATCGAGAATCGTTGATATCGCACTCGTTGTCATTTATTTACCCTTCTTCTGATTTTTTCCCTGATTTTCAATCTCTACTAAATCAAAGTTTCCCTTACCAATCTGGCCCTGATCTCGATACATTTCAAGCTTCTGCCTAGTATCTGCAATATCTAGATTGCGCATCGTTAACTGCCCAATTCGATCCTCTGGTCCAAAAGCTGCTGACTCAGTCCGCTCCATTGAGAGTTTCTCTGGGTGATAACTAAAGTTCTCACCTTTTGTATCAATAATTGAATAATCATCGCCTCGCCTTAACCTCAAGACAACTTCACCGCTTACAGCCGATGCCACCCAGCGAGTTAGTGATTCTCTAAGCATTAGCGATTGTGGATCTAGCCATCTTCCTTCATAAAGAAGGCGACCTAGCTTTCTTCCTGATTGATAGTAATTAGCCAGAGTCTCTTCATTGTGAACTGCGCTAAGCAGGCGCTCATAGGCAATAAATAGCAGCGCCATTCCAGGTGCTTCATAGATGCCTCGGCTCTTTGCCTCAATAATTCGATTCTCAATCTGATCTGACATTCCAAGGCCATGGCGGCCACCAATTAAATTAGCCTGCTTCATCAACTCAACTGGATCACTAAAATCTTTATTATTTATTGCAACTGGTCTTCCCGACTTAAAGGTTATTTTCACATCTTCTTGCGCGATTGCTACTGCGGGATCCCAGAACTTGACTCCCATAATTGGTTCAACTATCTCAATTGAAGTGCTTAGCTCCTCTAGCTTTTTTGCCTCATGAGTAGCTCCCAGGATATTGGCATCTGTTGAGTAAGCCTTCTCAGCGCTATCGCGATAAGGCAAGTTATGGCTCTTAAGCCAATCTGACATCTCTTTTCTACCGCCAAGCTCTGCCACAAATTCGCTATCAAGCCATGGCTTATAAATCTTTAGCTCAGGATTAGCTAGCAGGCCATAGCGATAGAAACGCTCAATGTCATTACCTTTATATGTTGAGCCATCTCCCCAAATTAAAACATTATCTTCAAGCATCGCTCTAACTAGAAGTGTTCCAGTCACAGCTCTTCCAAGTGGAGTGGTGTTGAAGTAAATCTTTCCAGCACTTCTAATATGAAAAGCGCCAGATGCCAAAGCAGCAAGGCCCTCTTCAACTAAAGAGTTCTTGCAATCAACAAGGCGAGCAATCTCTGCGCCATACTCTTTAGCTCTTGAGGCGATACTTTCAATATTGCTTTCATCGTATTGGCCAAGATCTGCGGTGTAAGCACAGGGCAGCGCCCCTTTTTGTCTCATCCATGCAACCGCAACAGAGGTATCAAGGCCACCAGAGAATGCAATTCCAACCTTCTGGCCAGTAGGAAGTGATGCTAAAACTTTTCCACCAGATTGCTTTGCCGACATTAGCCAAGCCTAACTGAGAGCTCATCTTTAAGGCGAACCATTAAGGCAGGCTCAATCTTCCATTGGGCAATAATCTGCTCTAACTCTTCGATATCAGCCCGCTGCGCTGGCGCTCCAGTTTTAAAGGCGCGAATCATCAGATTTCTAGGTGTGTGCTCCCCTGCAACAAATTCGATGATATCTGTGCGATATCCCAAAATCTTTAGCACCGCAGCCCTTATTGAATCGGTAAGGATATCTCCAACTCTTTGATTGATAATTCCATGTTTAGTAGCGATATTCCATGGAGCTGGAGACTGCTTCATCTGTCTTTGAATGTCATGATGGCAGCAAGGGGCAACCAAGATCATTTCTACCCCGCTTTTTACCGCCCAAGAGATTGCATCATCACTAGCAGTATCACAGGCATGAAGAGCAATTGCAATATCAACTTTAGCTAACTCTAACTTTGCTATTTTCGTTGCTTGAAAGGAGATTTCTTTACTTAATTTTAATTTCTCAACAAGAGCAATATTGCGCTCTCTGCTTTCTTGCCTCTCATCAATACCTAAGGTTTTCACTTTATAGCCCTGATTAATTAAGTACTTATGTGCTGCAAGGGTTAGATATGCATGGCCACAGCCAAGATCAATTACTTTAAGCTCTAGGCTCTTATCTCGCTTCTCATCAAGGCTATGGCTCAAGATTTTAAGAAATTCTTGAACTTGAATGAATTTATCGCTCCTACTTGGCTTTAACTTTCCGCTATGGTCAGAGATACCCAGCTCTATGTATATCTCATCATCTGCGCTCAATAGCCAGATCGGAAGAG
>CAKZXY010000020.1 GCA_937883945.1 uncultured Clavibacter sp.
AACTAATCCAAGATCTCGCTACTTATGAAAAAGCCCCAGATCAAGTCGAGGCAAGTGAAGATGATCTACTAAATACAATCTTTGCCAAAGAGCCAAGAGTCTTTTGTGATTTAGTTGAGGTTGATGGCCAGATAGCTGGAATGGCAATTTGGTTTCTCAATTACTCAACCTGGCAGGCAAAACATGGAATCTACCTAGAAGATCTTTATATCAAGCCAGAATTTCGAGCAAGGGGTTATGGCAAAGCTCTACTAAAACACCTAGCTCAAATCTGCGATAAAGAAGGTTATGGTCGCTTGCAATGGTGGGTCCTTGATTGGAATTCACCAGCAATAGAGTTTTATAAAAGCTTTGGAGCTGAAGCTATGGATGAATGGACCGTCTATCGAACTTCAGGCCAGGCTCTTAAAGATCTAGGAAACTAATTCGCCTTCAAAGTAGACCTCATTTAGGTTCCACTTCTCATCAAAGGAGAGAAAGTTTGCCTTCTTACCAACGGCAATATCACCAACAAGATCTTCTCCTAGTAATTTAGCTGGATTTGTTGAGAAGATATTAACTGCATTGACTAAGTCAAGGCCAAGGTTATCCATTGCATTCTTAAAGGCCTTATCCATAGTCAACATACTTCCAGCAAGAGCGCCATTACTACTTAATCTAGCAACTCCATCTGAAACCTCTACAGGCAGTTCACCTAATTGATAGCCACCATCAGGGTTTCCAGCAAATGGAGCTGCATCGGTAATGGCGATAATCCGATCTGGAGCTCGCTTTATTACCTCTTTAATAAGATCAAAGGGAAGATGAACTCCATCCATGATTAATTCCAAGTAGAGCGAGCTTTGATTAAGACTATATCCCGCAAGGCAATCTTGATTATCTAATTCTTTTCTCATGCCATTATAAAAATGGGTGACACTAATTACGCCATTTGCTATTGCTTGCTTGATATCTACTGATGTTGCTGCGCTATGTCCGATAGCGACCTTAATATTATTGCTGGCAAGGTATGAAATTGCCTCAAAGGCACCATCTATCTCTGGAGCAATAGTTATATAGCAAACCTTGCCGCTAGCAACATACTCTTTTATGTCATCCATCTCTGGTGAGATTAAATACTCTTTCTTATGTGCTCCGCAGTGATTATGAGAAAGATAAGGCCCTTCAAGATGGATGCCGATCAGATTTCTTCCAAGCTTTAATCTAGAGATTTTCTCTCTTATTAAAGTAACTGGCTCTGAGATAAAACTTGCAAGCAAAGTTGTACTTCCATGCCTTAGATGAAACTCAGCTCCCCTAGGATCTAGAGATAGGTCATAGCCGCCTCCGCCATGACAATGGATATCAACAAAGCCTGGAATTACTACCCCGCTTAGTGGTCTAGCTCCAGCTGCTTGGCCACTCTCTATCTGAGTAATCAAGCCATTTTCAACGTTTAGAGTTACCCCCTCATAAGTTCTCATGGATGTAGCGAGATGTGAGGCAGAGAACTTCATAGGGCTCATAATGGCAGTTTTTTGCCCTTTTTCACCAAAGTGTTATCAATCTGAGGCTGAAAACGCCTTCTCTCAAGCGTTCAAGGCCGATACGGTAGGGCTCTTCTCTCACCCTCGAGAGAAAAAAATTAGGAGAACTAATGTCTTTGAAAAAAACACTCACTGCTACAGCAGTAGCACTGACTTCTTTTGCGCTAGTTATGTCTGGGACAACTTCAGCAAGCGCTGCAAAGGTTCCTTCATTAAAGGCAAAAGCTGGAGATGAATGTGGACGCGCTGGCATGGTTGCCAAGGGTCGCGGTGTAGAGGGTTCAAACCTCACCTGCACCAAAGTTACCGTTGGCACAGCCGCTGGCAGCCTTCGTTGGTGGTATCCAGATCTAAAACCACTAACCACAATTGATTGGACAGTACCTGCAGGCCCTGGAGGATATTCAGCAACCACTGATGCGATTTCAAAAACCCTCATAGCTGAAGGATTACTAACTTCGACTACAACTGACTTTAAGCCTGGCGCTGGTGGAACAACTGGTCTTGCTCACTTCCAGACTATTAAGGGTAAGCAGAATTCAGCCCTAATTATTGGTATCGCCCTAACAGGTGGAATGGCTCAGGTAGCAAACAAGAACACATCTGATCTTCTTGCATCTGTTCCAATCGCACGAGTAATGCGCGAATACAACGCAATCTTCGTTCCAGCTAATTCGAAGTACAAGACTTTGAATCAGTTTGTTAATGACGTTAACACCAATGGACGCGCTATTGCTGTCTCTGGTGGAAATGTCGGCGGCGTCGATCATCAAGTAATTGGTGCCCTGCTTAAGACAGCAAACGTTCCAATTTCTAAACTCAACTACGTTGTTGGCACTGGCTCTGAACCACTAACTAAGGTTCTAAGCGGAGCAGCACCGGTTGGAGTAATCGGGATTGTTGATGTTCTGCCATATGTGGCTGATAACAGACTCCGTATTCTTGGTATTTCCTCACCTAAACCAATTGCTGGCGTAAAGGGCAAAACCTTTGTGCAGCAAGGCTATAACTTGGTTTATGGAAACTGGCGTGGGGTTATGGCACCAGCTGATATAACTGAAGCTAATCGCCTTAACTTTGTAAAGGTTATGGATGTCATGCGTTCTACCGATACTTGGAAGCAAACCCTTGTGACCAATAAGTGGTATGACGAATTCGCTGGTGGCAAGGACTTTGCTGCCTTCTTAAAGACTCATATCCCAGAGATAAAGGCTTTCATCGCTGATATTGGTCTATAAAAAAACTAAATAAGTAGATGACTAAAGTAACCCGAGCGGTACTTGCTGAAGCGATATTTGCTTTCGCATTCCTACTGCTCGGGTTATTTGTTTTATATGATGCCTTCACCTTGGAAGAGCCAGGGGTTTACTCAGTTGTCAGCCCAAAGACCTTCGAATTAATCATTGGCTTCTTTACAACATTTGTGGCTCTACTGCTTGTGATTCAAGTTCTCCAAGGAAAATTAGGAGTAGCTGAAGGAACAGAACCAGGCAGCGCTCATCTTCGCCCAGATATAAGAACAATGTCCATACTCTTGGCTTCTATCTTGCTTCATATAATACTTCTGGAGCCTGCAGGGTATATCGCAACTGCATCTCTAACATTCTTTGGAGTTGCATATGCTTTTGGCTCTAGGAAGTTCCTTAAAGACATTCTTATTGCTTTTGCATTTGCAGTAATTGTCTATTTTACTTTCTCAAGAGGTTTAAGAATATTTCTTCCTGATGGTATTTTTGAAAATCTATTAGGCCTTGCAAGAAAAGTTGAAGGGTAAGTAGATGGGTAACTTAGATCTACTCCTTGAGGGATTTGCCAGCGCTCTAACGGCTCAGAACCTTCTCTACGGCCTGCTTGGAACATTTCTAGGTACCCTTGTAGGAGTTCTTCCTGGAATTGGCCCTGCCCTTGCAATCGCACTACTGCTTCCAGTAACTCTCTCCGTAAATCCCACCTCTGCTCTAATTATGTTTGCCGCTGTCTTTTATGGTGCTATGTATGGTGGATCAACTACCTCTATCTTGCTTAATACTCCAGGTGAAGCTGGATCGGTTATCACCTCTGTTGAAGGCCATAAGATGGCAAAACAAGGACGCGCTGGAGCTGCGCTAACAACAGCAGCACTTGGTTCTTTTGTTGCTGGATTGATTGCCACAATAATGCTTGCCGCAGCAGCCCCTGCCTTGGCAGAGTTAGCTCTTAAAGTACAACCAGCAGGCTATGTTGCTTTAATTATTTTTGCTTTTGCAACAGTTGGCACACTCCTTGGTTCGTCAAGAGTCCGCGGATTAACTTCGCTCTCGGTAGGCCTAATTTTTGGATTAGTTGGAGCTGATCAACAGACTGGAATAAACCGACTCTCATTTGGTATTCAAGAAGCAACTGATGGGCTTGAAGTAATTGTTGTGATCATCTCCTTCTTTGCTCTTGGAGAAGTCATCTATTACGCCTCTCGCTTTCAAGATAAAGGCTGGCAAGTTCTACCCGTAAAGGGAAAAGTTTGGATGAGTCGAGATGATTTCCGCAGATCATGGAAGCCCTGGCTAAGGGGAACTGCGATCGGATTTCCAATGGGAATAATTCCAGCTGGAGGCTCAGAAATTCCTACTTTTATTAGTTACTCAGTTGAGAAGAAATTATCAAAGAATAAAGATGAATTTGGAAATGGGGCGATAGAGGGAGTGGCAGGACCTGAGGCAGCAAATAATGCCAATGCTGCTGGAGTCCTAGTTCCATTATTAGCTTTGGGCCTTCCAACATCAGCCACTGCAGCAATCATGTTAGTGGCAATAAGAAACTTTAATATCCAGCCAGGTCCAATGCTCTTTGAAATGAATGCGCCACTTGTATGGACATTAATTGCAAGTCTATTTATTGGAAATACCTTACTTCTGCTGATAAATCTCCCCTTGATCCGTATCTGGATTCAGTTATTGCAGATTCCTAGACATTATCTATACGCCGGCATAACTACCTTTGGCTTATTAGGAGCGTATAGTCTTAATAACTCAACATTTGATCTTCGTTTAGCTTTTGTTCTGGGCTTTGTTGGCTATCTCTTCCGTAGATTTGGAATACCAAATACCCCACTAGTTCTGGGAGTAATTTTGGGCCCTATTGTAGAGATTCAATTTCGCCAAGCGGTTCAGTTAAGTAATGGCGACTATTCAATTCTAGTTAGTGGGTTATTACCTAAAGTTATTTACTTGACTCTTATTCTGGTTCTATTTGCTCCGGCTCTACTGAAGTTAGTTAAAGGTAAGGCGGGTCAAGGCTTAAAAAAATGATTGGCCGATCTGCAAATTCTTGGCTATGGGCCCTGCTAGTAAATGTTGCCTTGGCCCAAGCCAGTATCTATGTGATGCGCCCGATGATTACCTATCGCGCGCTGGAAAACGGTGCATCTGGATATGAGATTGGTCTAATTGCCTCCATTTATGCCCTGCTGCCTCTACTGATAGCAGTTCCGATGGGTAGATGGGTTGGAAAATTTGGTGAAATACCTCTGCTCTTTATCGGTTGTTTCTCATTCATAATTCTTGGAGTTGCCTTTGCTTTTCTAAATAATGTTATTGCCATTGCTGCAGCGACATCACTTGCTGGCGTTGCTCACCTTTCAAATGTGGCAGCAAGTCAAGCGATGGTTGCTAATAAGAGCGCAATGAACCTGCAAGATCAGAACTTTGGATATTTTTCCTTTGCAACATCACTTGGCCATAGCGTTGGACCAATTCTTGGAGGTTTGATTGCTGGATCTGCAGGAGTTTTGCCACGCTCTTCAACTTCAGCTTTTATATTTGCAGCGCTCCTTGCCCTCTTATCGCTAGTTCCCTTCTTTCTCTTTAAATCAATAAAGGAGATTAGAACTCAGCAGGAGCGAGATGCAGCAGGAGCAATTAAAGCCAGAGATGTTTTATCCCGCCCTGGAATCAAACCTGCAATCTGGACTTCGCTATCGGTAGCTGCGGCAAATGATGTATTAGTAGTGATTTTGCCTCTAGTTGGAACAGAGAAAGGCATTAGCCCAGTTGTAATTGGAGCAATACTCTCCATTCGCTCAGCATCAGCAATGATTTCAAGATTTCTACTTGGTCGATTAACAAGGAGTTATGGATCTGCAAGAACTATGAACTACAGTATTTTCCTATCTGCTTTATTCTTATTTGCTTCAATCTACGCCAATAGTTTTATTGCCCTCGGATTATCTATGGCCATAGTTGGATTTCTATTAGGAATTGGCCAGCCGTTAACTATGTCTATAGTTTCTAAAAAGACCCCAGTCCAAGAGCGAGCTATGGCAATATCAATTCGATTATTTGGTAATCGAGTGGGTCAGTTCCTAGTTCCGCTTGGAGCAGGAGCCCTTGCTGCCCCATTTGGAGCAAGCTCAGTATTTATCGGCCTTGGAGTATTAGTGGCATCTGCTGGAGTTGTCTCTGCTGCAACTCTTAATGATCAAACTGCTTAATTTCTAGTGGAGTATCCCCAAGCAAGGCTTGCAGCAATAGCAACCCATATTTGATAAGGAATGAGAAGAAGTCCCATCAGTATTGATGCCTTAAATGTTAAATAGAGAACTGGAAGAGTTAGAAGAGCGCATAGAGTTAAAGCAATTGGAGCAAGAGTGAGATTATGAGGAACATAGAATTGATAAGCCCAGGTGAGGGCCGCAGCAACGCTTAACCCAAAGAAAACTAGCCATAGGATATTTTCAAATCTCGTTAGTGATTGTGAGACTTGGTATGAAGCAATTCCCAAGACTAAAAAGTTATAGGGCCAGATGATTCCAAAAATATAGCTCGGCGGCTGCCATGGCGGTCTATTTAGCGATGAATACCATCCGGGGGAGGAAGAGACCCAAATTCCTGAACCAAAAGCATAGATAAGAACAATAATGATTCCAGCGCCAGCAAATAGGTATTTGGCCTCCATGCGTCAAGGTTACTAGGGTTAGCCATTATGAATGAGGACCTTGGCCAGTTAAATACTGAGGCGATTGACTCTCGTTTCTCCAAGATTGACACCTTATCCACCATAGATCTCTTAAAACTCTTTAATGACGGCGACAAGAGCGTGGCAGAGGAAGTAGCAAAAGTATTACCAAAAGTTGCCGAAGCCATAACTGAAATTACTAGAAGAATGGAATTGGGCGGAAGGTTGATTTATGTTGGTGCTGGAACTTCAGGAAGACTCGGAGTTCTAGATGCCTCAGAGTGCATTCCAACATTTTCTCTAGAGGATGGATTAGTCATTGGAATTATTGCTGGAGGAGATACGGCGCTTCGAACTGGGATTGAAGGTGCCGAGGATATTCCAGAAGGTGCAATCGAAGATTTGAATAAAATGAATTTATCTAAAAAGGATTCTTTGGTTGGAATTGCTGCAAGCGGCCGCACTCCTTATGTAATTGGCGCTTTGAAATATGCAAAGGAGATTGGGGCTGCTTCTATTGCCCTTTCTTGTAATTTAAATTCTGAGCTTTCCAAGTACGCCGATATTGCAATTGAAGTAGATACTGGAGCTGAAATTTTGGCAGGCTCAACAAGATTAAAAGCGGGAACGGCCCAAAAGCTAGTACTTAATATGATCTCAACAGTTTCAATGATTAAACTTGGAAAAACTTATGGAAATCTCATGGTTGATCTTCAGGTCAGTAATATTAAGTTGAGAGACCGCGCAATAAGAATTATTCAAGCTGCCACAAGTTGTGACTTCAAGAGAGCTCAAGAAGCCCTTCAAGAGTCAAAGGATCAAGTTAAGGTAGCAATCGTTATGATTTTGTTAGATTCCTCTGCTGAAAAGGCTCTTGAGTTACTAGAGGCATCAGGTTCACGAGTTAGAGCCGCCCTAGATAAGCCTTTGAATACTTGACCTTTTACGCCTAAGGCGATAATTTTCACCAACAAAGAGTCTGGCTGAAATGATTTTTCATGGAGGGTGGTTATGGCTAAGCAGTTATCGCTAGTCACTCCTAGCCATCATTCAAATTTATTGGAGCTGATTCAGAGTCAATTGGGCTCATTTCACGCCAGCGAGATTGCAATTGCAGAAGTTGTTCTTAAAGACCCACAATTAATTGCGCCAATGAATATCACTCAATTGGCCTCTCATAGTAAGACTTCAGTTTCATCGGTTGTTCGATTCAGTAAGGCTTTAGGCTTTCGTGGTTTTCCGGAATTCAAAATGGCGCTAGTCAGCGATCTCTCTTGGAAGAGCGCTAAACAATTTGACACTGAATATCTAGATGGCGGAATTACGCCAAATGATAGTTTGGCTTCAATTATTGAAAAGGTTACCTACTCAGATGCTAGAGCTATTGAATCAACTGCTGAGAAATTAGATATCCAAACCTTTAAAAAAGTTGTAGAGGTATTTGAAAAAGCAGAGACAATTGGGCTATTTGGATTAGTCTCAAGTGGATTTGTAGCTATGGACTTTCAATCAAAACTTAATCGCCTCTCTAAGAGAGCAATATCTTGGACTGACTTCCACTCCGCTATGACCTCAATAGCCGTCTTGGATAAAGGCGATGTTTTGGTAGCAATTACCCACTCAGGAACTACGGTTGATACCGTTGACGTTATTCGAGAATTTAAAGCACGTGGAGTAACAATTGTTTTGATAACTAATACTTTAAGAAGTCCAGCCGCTTCTCTTGCAGATTTTGTATTACATACCGCCGCACGGGAAACCACCTTCCGTAGCGGTGCAACAGCTTCGCGCATTGCGCAGCTAACGGTGGTTGACTGTCTCTGTGTCGCACTGGCACAGAGAAACTGGAGCGGCACCAAGTCCGCTCTAGATCTTTCAAGAGCTGCTGTATCAATTCGCTCCGGAAAGAACCACACCTACCGCCCTCGAGGAGGAAATTAAGTGAAAATCTCAAAAATCCGCGGCTTGGTCGCAGCCCTTTTTGCGGCAGTGACCGTGGTTGCACCTGGAGCTTCTATAGCTTCGGCCAACACAGAAATTACATTCTGGAGCTGGAGAACAGAAGATAAGGCGTTCTATGAGAGCCAGATGAGGCTTTTCGAAGCTAAGAATCCTGGAATCACAGTTAAGTTCACGCCATATCTAAATACCGAATACAACGCAATTGTTGCAACTGCACTAACTGCAGGAAAAGGCCCAGATGTTCTTCAGATGCGTCCATATGGTGGAATGGCAAATCTCTCAGATGCTGGAAATTTCTTGCCATTAAGCACCACAGATGTTCCAGCTTTAAAGAAGCTACCAGCTGGAATTCTTGCTGGCGCTCAAGGCTATAAAGATAAGAAGCAATTTGGATTGCCATATGCAGTCTCTGCATTGGGAGTTATGTATAACCCAGATATTCTAGAAAAAGCTGGAGTTGGCGCTCTGCCTCAGACCTGGGCACAACTTCAATCTGCTTTTGATAAAGTTAAGAAAGCCGGATTCCTTCCACTCGGTAATGCTGGCGGTAACGGACCTGCTCTAGAGCAGCTCCATGCAACCGTTGGTCCAACCTTCTATGGTGGAACTGCATTCTTTAATGATGTTGTCGCAGGTAAGAAGACATTTACCGATAAAGGTTATGTAGCAAGCCTCAAGGCAGTTGCAGATCTTGCTAAGTGGATGCCAGCAAATTACCAAGGTATTGACTACAACACCGCTCGTGGTCTATTTGCAAACGAGAAGGCAGCCTTTTATATTGGAGGAAACTATGAGATCGGTTATTTCCGCTCCCTAAATCCTTCAATCACAATTGGTTGGTTCCCAGCTCCTAAGGCAAATGCCGGCGCAAAGCGTTATGTCGGAACCTGGGCAGATGGCGCTTACGCTGTTAACGCTAAAACCACACAGAAAGCAGCAGCTTTGAAGCTCATCAACTTCCTTGGAACCAAAGAATTTGGCCAAGCTCTAGTTGATGAAATCGCATTCATCCCAACTGCTCCATATGTGAAGATAAATGATCCTGCTGTTAAGGAAATCAATCGTTGGAGAACAACACTTGGAACACCATTCCTCAATGTTGTTGGCTTCCGATTTGAGGCTCCAACTAGCTCATCAATTCTTCAACCTGGATTCCAGAAGTTAATTGTTGGTGGAACTACGCCAGAGCAGTTAGCTAAGGATGTTCAGACTGCAGTAGCTTCTTGGTACGCACCTCAAAAGGGTAAGTCCTAAGAATCGTTAGTAGCTCTGGGCGCATCTAGATGCGCCCAGAGCGCTATTTCTAGGCCCTTATATGTCCTCAGCGCTGCGTAGAGATCAGAATCGGACCACTCGGGCCCTACTAATCCCAGCGCTGACAGTAATAATCGTTTTCACTACGGTTCCCGCACTTACAACTCTTAGCTATGCATTCTTTAGTTGGAATGGTTTTGAAAGAAGCGGTCTTGCGGGTTTTGATAATTTCCAAAGATTATTTCAATATCCCTATCTTGAGCAGTTAACCGCTGCATTAACGCATAACACGATTGCATTTGTTGCAATTATGATTCTACAAACATCTCTTGGCCTGCTTCTTGCCTATGCCATGTTTAGAGTCAAGAGAGGTTTACGCCTTTATAGGGTAGTTGTTTTTTTGCCTGTCATTTTCTCTCTTGTTGTAGTTGGCTATCTATGGCAATCATTACTTGATCCTTATTACGGTCCTATAAACCAAATCATTACAGCCGTTGGCTTTCCAGAGCTAGCAAAGCCATGGTTAGGTGATACTACAACTGCTCTACCAAGCTTGATTTTCATTAACTTATGGCGTTGGGTAGGTTTCCCCGCAATAGTCTTTTTAGCTGGGCTTAATGCGATAAATACCGAATATATAGAGGCAGCTCGCATTGATGGAGCATCAGAGAGTCAGGTCTTTAGAAAGATAATGTTTCCACTTCTTGCCCCATCACTAACTATTATCACAGTACTTACTTTTATAGGTGCTTATGAGTGGTTTGACTTACCTTTTGTGATTGGTGGTTCAAACGGTAGCCCAGCAGGTGCCACAGACACGCTAGCTCTGATGTTTTATCGCACCTCATTTGGATCTATAGATTCAGGGGCAAATGATGTTGGAGTTGGGTCAGCGCTAGGAGTCTTAATATTTACATTGGTTGGCCTCGGAGCTGCCATCGGTTCGACCTTATTGCGCCGTAGGGAGGTTGAGCAGTGATTAAACTCCTTGCTTCTAGAACTTTTTTTCAGAGTATTTTGGTTATCAACTTACTGCTTGTTCTACTTCCTGTATTTTTTCTCTTTAACTCATCTTTGCGAGAGTCAAATGAATTTGCCAGAACCCCTTTTGCTTTGGCAAGAGATCCTTTCTGGGAAAATTATCAGAGGGTATGGAGCGAAGGTGAGTTTGGCTCTTACTTTCTCAACTCTTTGATTATCACGGGTGGCTCACTAGTATTAATTTTAATTTTAGCCTTGGGTGCAGGCTTTGTTTTAGGAAGATACACCTTTACAGGAAACAATATAATTTTTGGATTTATTCTTACGGGAATGCTAGTTCCTGCAAAGCTAGCAATTCTTCCTCTTTTCATACAACTTAACTGGATGAATTTACTTGATTCAAGGCTCGGGCTAATTCTGGTCTATACCTCAGCGGCCTTACCAGCAGCGATTTTTATAATGAGTGGATTCTTTAAATCACTACCAGTAGATTTAGATAATGCCGCTCGAATAGATGGCGCAAGTGAATTCAAATTACTTTCAAAGGTTTTAGTTCCCTTGGTCCGTCCTGGTATGGCGATTGTGGCAATTTACTCTGCCATCCCAATCTGGAATGACTTCTTTTTGCCGCTAGTCTTTCTCCAGAGCCCGGAGAAAAAGACCTTAATGCAGGGTTTGACTGTCTTCTTTGGTCAATATGCCTCGCAATGGGGAGTCTTGTTTGCTGGGCTCTGCCTAGCAGCACTTCCATTGATAGTGCTTTATTTGATACTTTCCGAACAGTTCATTAAGGGTCTTACCGCCGGCGCCGTGAAAGGCTAATAAGAAATGTTAAGTCTGGGAATAGATGGCGGCTCATCTTCAGCTAAATGGACCTTAGTTGATCAAAGCGGTGAGATTAAATCTCAAGGCAGCGCCGATCCGATTGATGGCCACCTCTATCGAGTGCAGTCAGTAGAGAAGTTAGAGAGATTCTTAAATTTATTAAAAAGTGAGTTGGGTCAATTAAAACCCGATGTTATAACCCTTGGGATTACTGGCCTCGGATCTGTAGAGAAATTAGAAGAAATGATCCTAAAGTCTTTTCCTGACTCTAAATTAAAGATAGGAACAGATGTTGGTCTTGCTTATAGATCACAATTTAAAGAGGGGGAAGGAATCTATCTCTATGCCGGAACTGGCTCAATAGCAGTTCATATTACAAAAGATGGCCAGGAGATAAGTATCGGTGGTTGGGGTTATTTGCTCGGTGATGAAGGGGCGGGTTACTGGATTGGAAGACAGGGGCTAAGACATATGATGAAAGAGATTGAAGAGTTAGCCGAATTAGATGAGCTCTCTAAAGAACTTAGCAAGGCTATCGGTGGAGATGATTGGCCAAGTATTCGCCAATATGTTTACTCAAAAGATAGATCTGCAATCGCCAGTCTTACTCCAATAATTTCAAAGTGTGCTGCTCAGGGTTCAATTAGCGCTCAGGTGATCTTAGATGAAGCCGCCTCTTATCTAGCTGACCTAGCTAAAAGAATGGAGAGGCGAGTGAAGAGTCAGAATATGCCGATAGCTTTTGGTGGAGGTATTGCCACCGCATCTCTTGGCATTGGTAAGGTGCTAGAAGAGAAGTTAGGTCGGAAGATTGCAGTGAACTCCCATGACCACTCATTAACTGCTGCAAAACTAGGCTTAAATTAAAGCGGAAACTTCTTTCCTGGATTAAAGATCTTATTTGGATCAAGAATCAATTTAATTTCCTTTTGAATCTTCAAGATTCGCTCTGGGGTCTCATTAAGAAGTGCAGATATCTTTAATCCACCGATTCCATGCTCGCCACTGGCGGTGCCACCGAGGCTTTGTGCTAGCGCGATAATTTCATTAAATGCCCTAAGCGCTCTACCTTCGGCTTCCTTATCGTTATGGGGATAGATGATGGTGGGATGCATATTTCCATCACCGGCATGACCAAAGACACCAACTTTCACTGAATGCTTTCTTGCAATACTTTCAACCCCAGAGACAAGTTGAGAAATCTTCGAAACAGGAACTGCAACATCATCAAGTAGGGCCACTCCAAGTCGCTCTAAAGAAGAGTAAGCCAATTTTCTAACCTGAATCAAATCATCTGAATCCTTAGGATCATCGGAGTAGATGGCATCAAGAGCGCCATGTTTAAGCGCTATCTCTTGAGCCCTCTGGCAATCACTTACTGACTCATCACTTTGCATTATTAGTACTGCTTCACAATTTTCAAAGCCCATTGGCTTCCAATCTTCAACTGCGCTCAATGTGGTCTTATCAATTAGTTCAAGCATTGAAGGCCGCACTATCAACATCTCAATCGCAGCATCTGCGGCTTTTGTAATGCTTGGAAATGTAGCAATCAAAGTTACCGGCTTCTTTAAACGAGGCACTAGGGAAAGCGTTGCTTCAACAACAACTCCTAGCGTTCCTTCTGAACCTATAAATAGATGAAGTAAATCAAGAGTAGTCACCGCTTTTTTGGTGGGGAATCCAAAATCAACAATTTCCCCATCGGATAGAACAACTTTTATTGCTCGCACATGCTGCGCAGTCACTCCGTATTTGACGCAGCACATCCCGCCAGCATTTGTTGCGATATTACCGCCTATTGTGGACCAGGAGCGGCTAGCAGGATCTGGCAAATAGGTAAGTCCAAACTCTTCTGCAGCCTTATCTAAATCGCTATTTATTACCCCTGCTTCAACCCTGGCAATCTGATTAATTGGATCAATTTCTAGAATTTTATTTAGTTTTTCAAGTGAGATAACGATGCAGCCTTGAATTGAATTAGCTCCCCCTGCAAGTCCGCTACCAGCTCCTCTTATGACCACAGGAATTGATTCTTGATTTGCAAACTTAACGGCCTTTGAAATCTCATCAACTGACTTGGCAATCAAAACAGCAGCAGCCTTAGCTGATGGGGCAAATGGCGCCTGATCTCGCTCATAAGATTTGAGTATCTCTTCATCATCAATTACAGCGCAATCTCCACCAAGTGCGGCGCGAAGAGCCTTGGAAACACTCATGGGAATACTCTAATGACTCTGTAATACTCTGCGCTCTTATGGCTCGTAACATCATCAATATCGAAGGGGTTTCAAAAGCCTTTGATATTAGGCCCCTATTAGTCGATGTCTCACTTGGCATATCCGAGGGTGAGCGAATTGGCATTGTTGGGCGAAATGGCGGTGGTAAATCAACGCTAATTAAAATTCTGGCAGGCCTTGAAGAGCCTGATGCTGGACGAGTTACTAGAGCTAATTGGGCAAAACTTGGTTCGCTAAGCCAAGTTGATAGCGCTGGAGCAGGTGCAACAGTTAGAGATGTTGTAGTTGGAGTAAAAAAAGTTCATGAGTGGGCAAGTGATGCTGGAGTGCGAGAGATATTTGCAGGGCTCTTTGGTGGATATGAAAGCTCAATTATGGATCGCCCTTTTGCCTCACTATCGGGAGGTGAGAAGCGAAGAGTTGGTATTGCAAAGTTATTAATCCAGAGCCTTGATATCGTTTTGCTCGATGAACCAACAAATCATCTCGATGTTGAAGGAGTTGCATGGCTTGCAAAACATATTCGCAAGCGCCGTGAACTTGCTGTTGTAGTAATTACCCATGATCGTTGGTTTTTGGATGAAGTATCAGATTCCATCTGGGAGGTAATTGATGGCAAAGTTGAATCATATGAAGGTGGTTACTCCGCATATGTTCTTGCCAAAGCTGAGAGAGCAAGACAAGCTGGAGCAGAGGATGCTAGACGAAATAACTTAATTCGAAAAGAACTAGCCTGGCTCCGCAGAGGAGCGCCAGCAAGAACCTCAAAGCCAAAGTTTCGAGTCGATGCTGCAAACCAATTAATCTCAGCAGAGCCTGCTCCTAGAAATAGCGCAGAGTTATTAAATTTTGCTACCAATCGATTGGGAAATACAGTCTATGAAATTCATAATGCCAAATTAAGTATCGGTGAAACAACTCTTATTGAAAAACTCAATTGGAATATTGGCCCTGCAGATCGCATCGCCATTGTTGGCGTTAATGGCTCAGGAAAAACAACCTTAATGCGCACCTTAGCTGGGCAATATCGCTTCTCCTCTGGAAAACTACAAACCGGAATAACAGTAAAAGCTGCATTTCTCTCCCAGCACCTAGAGGAGTTAAACCCATCCTGGCGAGTGCTAGAGGCTGTTGAAAATGTTGCTCTGCGAGTAGATCTTGCTGGAGGACGTGAGATTTCAGCTTCACAGCTCTGTGAGCGCCTTGGCTTTGATTATGAAGGTCAGCAGAAGATGGTCCGCGATTTATCAGGAGGCGAAAAACGAAGGCTGCAATTAACCCGCCTACTAATGGCTTCACCAAATGTTCTCTTACTAGATGAGCCAACAAATGATTTTGATGTTGAAACCTTAACTGCCCTAGAAGATCTCCTAGATACCTATGCTGGAGTGATAATAGTGATCTCACATGATCGCTATTTCCTAGAGAGAGTCTGTGATCGCTTCGTTGGCCTACTTGGCAATGAGAGCCTTCAAGATTTAGCTCTAGGAATTGAGCAATACTTAGAACTAAGAGCTGAGATGATTTCAAGAAGTGTTGTTACCGAGGATAGAAAAGAGATTTCAGGGGCTGCGCAATTGCGTCTTGTTAAGAAAGAGTTAGCAAAAATTGAGAAACAGCTAGAGAGAGTCATTGCGCAAGAGCAAGAGTTAATAAAGGAGCAAGAGAGCGCTTCCTTTGATCACGAAAGACTTCTTGAGGTGAGCGCTAAACTTACCGATATAGGAAAGGTTCGATCTGAACTAGAAGATAAGTGGTTGGAGTTAAGTGGCCAAGTTAAAGAGTAGAGCTTTACGGCTAGATGGACTTGCTGCCCTCTCTGGGGTAATGATTGCCTTTCAAGCAAGAGCTAATGGCGAGCTCTCTTATCGCCTAGATAACGCGCCTCAAGCTGCGCTCGTTTCATTTTCTTCAGGACTTTTCTTTATAACTATCTATGCAATTTTTAGTCCTAAAATTAAAGAAGGTATCAAGCGTCTTAGAAGCGCAGTTAGTAGTGGAGAAATTCCAAAGATAAGACTTCTTGCAGGATCACTAGGCGGTGCATTTGTAGCCCTTCAAACTAGCGTCGTTCCTCTAATTGGTGTTGCTCTCTACTCTGTTGCCTCAATTGCAGGTCAGAGCGCAGTATCGCTTCTAGTAGATCGAATAGGTTTAACCGGAGGTGGGGTAAAACTCATCTCACCAAGGCGAATTGCAGCAGCAGTTATTACCGTTATTGCAGTTTTAGTCTCAGTTATAGATAAGTTAGAGGCTGATAACTTTCAACTCTTTGCCCTTCTTCTAGCTTTAATAGCTGGAGCGTTAGTGGGAGTACAGCGAGCGTTAAATGGCCAGATAAATGAGTATTCACAGAATAGCTATACAACTTCTCTTCTTAACTTCATAACTGGAACATCTTTTTTAACTCTATTCATAATAATTCTTATAGTCCTTGGAAGAGTTGAACTACAACCACTTCCAGGCGGTCCTTGGTGGATCTATACCGGCGGGGTAATTGGGGTTATCTATATTGCAGCTACTTCTTTAATTGTCCAACACTTAGGAGTTCTAACCTTTACTCTCTTTAGCGTTGGTGGCCAGTTAATTGCTTCATTACTTTTAGATATTTATTCACCAACCCAAGGGGTGAGCGTTAGTTGGTATTTAGTCTCTGGAATTGCAATGACTTATATCGGGGTATTAGTTGGTGGAGTCCGTCAATCGCGTTTAGAGCGCAGGTAATTCTTTAGCGTTAAAGCGATTGTGAGTAAGACAAAAAATATGGCAATTCCCCTGGATGAATCTTTCAATAATGGAATTGATGCAGCATAGAAACCAAGGAGTGTTATACCTACTCCCCAGAGCAGAGCCCCTAAAGCATTAGCTGCTAAGAATTTGTAGTAATTCATCTTGGCAATTCCAGCAATTGGCGGCATAAAGGTTCGAATCCAAGGATAGAAGCGAGCCAGAATGACTGCGCTCCAGCCATATTTGTCATAGAAAGCTTCAGCCCGGACTACCATCGCATCGATTCGTTTTGAAGAGCGCCTCTCTAGATAACTTCTCCCATATTTTCGTCCCAATACATATCCCACCTGATCTCCCATAAATGCTGCAATAAATATTATGGTGATTAGAAATAAAATGTTTGTGTCATCTCTTGTCGCAGCTACTAGCCCTGCAGCAAAGAGGATTGAATCTCCAGGCAGGAAGAAGGCTAAAAGCACCCCAGTCTCAAGAAAAACAATGGCTCCCAGAGCAACGTAGATGAAGAAGGGGGCGGAGGAGTTTAAATACTGCTCCACCCAATCAGCAATCGACAATTTAAGTAAACCTCTTTACCGCATCTGCTACAGACTTAACGACATTTGTATCAAAAACACTTGGAACAATGAAGGAGGCATTTAATTGGCTCTCACTTACGCAACTTGCAATTGCCTCAGCGCAGGCCACAAGCAGTTCATCAGTAATCTTTGATGCCCCAGCATCTAATAGCCCGCGAAATATTCCAGGGAAAGCTAAAACATTATTGATTTGATTTGGTTGATCACTTCTTCCTGTTGCAACAACAGCTGCATGTTTTCTAGCTAAGACTGGATCAATTTCAGGATCTGGGTTTGCCAGGGCAAAGACAATAGAGCCCTTAGCCATTGATTGGATATCGGCCTCACTTAAGAGATTTGGCGCGCTAACTCCAATGAAGATGTCAGCGCCATTCATCGCTTGGCTTAGATTTCCTTCAAATTGCTCAGGGTTACAGTTCTCAATAAACCACTTGCGCATATCGCTATTACTAGCGCTCTTTTTATTAATGACTCCACTGCTATCAAAGCCAATTATGTTCTTAGCCCCTGCAAGAACAAGAAGGCGAGCAATTGCAGTGCCGGCTGCTCCTGCGCCATTTAGAACGATTTTAGTTTTGCCAAGATCTTTTTTAACTAGCTTTAAAGCATTGCGAAGAGCAGCTAGAACAACAACTGCTGTGCCATGTTGGTCATCATGGAAAACTGGAATATCAAGTAGTTCTCTAAGGCGCGCTTCAATCTCAAAACACCTTGGAGCTGAGATATCCTCTAGATTAATTCCGCCATAAACTGGAGCGATTAACTGAACAGTTCTTACAATTTCATCAACATCTTGGGTATCAAGACAGACTGGCCAAGCATCAACGTCGGCAAATCTTTTAAATAAAGCAGCTTTACCCTCCATCACCGGAAGCGCTGCTGCAGGACCTAAATTTCCAAGGCCCAAAACTGCCGATCCATCGGTGACAACAGCGACGGTATTGCGCTTAATTGTGAGCCGTCTTGCATCAGATGGGTCTTTAGCAATTGCTAGGCAGATTCTTGCAACACCTGGGGTATAGGCCCTGGATAGATCATCACGAGTCTTTAGAGGAACTTTTGAATTAACTTCCAACTTTCCACCTAAATGAAGTAAGAAAGTTCTATCAGAGACCTTCTTTACATTAAGAATCGGTGAAGCACTTAGCGCTGCTGTAATTCTATCTCCGTGAGCAACATCTATTGCATCACAGGTGACATCAATAACAACACCATCTATTTGTGATTCAACAACATCAAGTGCGGTAACCATCGCACCTTCTCGAGAAATGATTGTGGTTATCTCAGCAACGGGTTGAAATTCAGCGCGTCCTTCAACGCGAATCGTTATTCCATATCCTGGGGAGGTATTAGCCATCTAGACAACTCCGTAGAGTCGATCTCCAGCATCGCCAAGGCCAGGGACGATATAGCCATGTTCGTTTAACTTCTCATCCATTGCTCCAGTAACAATAGCTATTGGAGTTTTAGAATCTTTAAATGCCTCTTCCACTGCTTTTGCTCCCTCAGGAGCTGAGAGTAAACAGATAGCAGTAACAGATTCTGCCCCTCGCTCAATTAGATAATTAATTGCAGCAATTAGAGTTCCACCAGTTGCAAGCATTGGATCTAGGACATAACACTGACGCTTTGTTAAATCATCAGGCAATCTATTGGCATAGGTTGATGCTTGAAGAGTCTTTTCATCTCTAACCATTCCCAAAAATCCCACATCAGCGCTAGGAATAACACGCATCATTCCCTCAAGCATTCCAAGACCAGCTCTAAGAATTGGAACTACTACGGGGCGAGGCGTT
>CAKZXY010000021.1 GCA_937883945.1 uncultured Clavibacter sp.
CAACAGCCTCTCTATGGGCGAGAAAATCACCGGTGCTTATTACTAAATCAGGTTTTAGCTTTGCCCAGCCCTTGATATCTGCGATCTCACCTTTTCTTGCTGGAGTTAGGTGAAGATCTGAGAAATGCAGAATTCGAATATCTCTAGCCCCAGATGGAAGTAGAGGCAGGCTCACTTGACGTAGTTGATAGGCCATAGGCGTGAGAAGATACCGCTATGGCGCTAAAAGAAAAACTACAGAGCGATTTAACTCAATCTATGCGAGATCGAAATGAGCTCCGCTCAGGAACTATCCGTATGGTCTTAACAGCAATCAAGAACGAAGAGGTCTCAGGCAAAGAGGCCAGAGAGCTAAGTGATGCTGAAGTGATCACGGTTCTTTCCAGAGAGGCTAAAAAGAGACGAGAAGCTGCTGAGGCCTTTGAACAAGCAGGTGCTAGAGAAAGAGCTGATATTGAAAAGGCTGAGGGTGAAATTATCGCCACATATCTTCCAGCCCAGCTAAGTGAATCTGAGATTAAAGATTTAATCACCGCTGCAATTGCTGAAAGTGGAGCAAGCGGGCCACAACAGATGGGTCTTGTTATGAAATCTATTCAACCAAAAATTGCTGGGCGCGCAGATGGCGGCCTAGTCTCATCACTTGTAAAAGCAGCGCTATCAGGAGGAAATTAAATGAAATTTGAATATGCCACAGTTCCACTTCTAACTCATGCCACAAAACAGATTCTTGATACCTGGGGATCTGATGGCTGGGAGTTAATCCAAGTCATTCCAGCACCTGGCGGCGGAGATCAATTAGTTGCTTATATGAAAAGAGCTATTGCGTGATTGATGTTAGAGCTAAATTAGCTGAGAAAGACCTAAAACTTCCGGTGGCCAGTAAACCTCTTGCTGCCTATGTTCCAGCAGTTCGCACTGGAAATCTAGTCTTTACTGCTGGCCAGCTTCCAATGGTTGATGGCGCTATTTCAAAGACAGGAAAATTAGGCGCTGAGATCAGTATTGAGCAGGGATATGAACTTGCAAAGATATGCGCCATTAATGGCCTGGCGGCTATTGAGTTAGTGGCTCCAGTTAATTCAATTGTTAAAGTGGTAAGAATTGTCTGTTATGTAAATGGGGCGCCAGGCTTTACCAGCCATCCAGCAGTTGCAAATGGCGCATCAGAGTTATTTGCTCATATCTGGGGCGATGCTGGAGTTGCGGCGCGTAGCGCTATTGGAGTTGCTGAGCTTCCACTTAATTCACCAGTTGAGGTTGAATTAACAGTTGAGATAAAAGATTAACGACCGCGCTTAAGTAGGCGCTCATAATCAAGTAGAACTACCGAGCGTCCATCAAGGCGGATCCAGCCTCTTGCTACAAAATCAGCGAGAGATTTATTAACCGTCTCTCTTGAGGCTCCAACTAGTTGAGCTAGCTCTTCTTGGGTGAGATCATGATTTACATAGAGGCCCTCTTCGCGTCGCTCACCAAATTTAACTCCAAGATCTATTAGAGCTTTAGCAACTCTTCCGGGAACATCAGAGAAGACTAAATCTCCAACTACTTCATTAGTTCTACGAAGCCTTGATGCAAGGCGAGCAAGGAGCTGAAGGCTTACCTGAGGATGCTCTCTCACCCAGGGAATTACCTTCTCTTGTCCTAGAGCTAAAATCTTAGAATCAGTAACTGCATAGCACTTGCTGTTCTTGGACCAGAGTCAAAGAGTGAGAGCTCACCAAACATATCTCCCGGCCCTAAAATCATTAAGAGATTTTCTCTCCCATCAGATGCTTTAGTTCCTAATTTCACTTTTCCACTAGAGACGATATAGAGATGATCGCCATCATCTCCCTCACGAAAGAGAACCTGGCCTTTCTTAAGCTTTATAAGATTCATTGAGGCGCGAAGTGAGGCGGCAGCAGCTTCATCAAGGCCGGAAAATAACGGCGTCTTACGAACAATTACTTCATCGACCTGATCATTTAAGCGGGGAGCCATGAGCCCACCTTACTATCTAGTGAAAAAGGTTCCAATTCGAGCTATTTTAACCACTATGC
>CAKZXY010000022.1 GCA_937883945.1 uncultured Clavibacter sp.
TTTCTTGGAAATGCAGCTTTTGGAATGTAATGAATTCGAGATCCTCTTTTGGGAATCAAAAGAGATTCCAGACCACCTAAAACACCGATAAACTCGCAAGAAACTTCTGGGTCTTTTAATAACAAGGCTTCGGCGACAGCTAAGGCTGGCTCAATATGTCCGGCCGTTCCCCCACCTGCAAAGACCACACGATGCGCCATGGGCTTTATCCTCTCGCAGTTCTTGCCGCCTTACGCTGGCGAATCTCTGAAGCAATCTGAGGGTCGCGTCGCAGAACGCCAAGTACATAGCCAAGAGCAATGAAAGTGGCAATAAGAGAGGAACCACCATAGGAAATCAGGGGCAGCGTTACTCCAACTACGGGAATTAAGCTAATTACCGTTCCGATATTTAGAAGCACCTGGACTGAAATCCAACATCCAATTCCAGCACAGACATAGCGATCAAAGGAGTTCTGGGCATTGATCGCAACTTTAAATATTCCCAGAATCAAAATTCCAAACAGACCAAGAGTTGCTAGCGTTCCAAGCAAACCAAGCTCTTCCCCAATGACAGCAAAAATGAAGTCGGTGTGAACCTCAGGAAGACTTCCCCACTTCTGCTTACTACTACCAAGACCAGTTCCTACCGCCCCTCCTGAGGCAAGTCCCATAATGCTATGCGCTTGTTGCCAACCAACGCCTTGATAATTCTCTTCTGCAAAGGGATCAAAAAAGGCAGAAAATCTATTCATACGATTGGCGTTTGGCAGAATTAAAGCTGCGAATAACAACCCAGCGCCCACTGCTAATAGTCCAAAAACTTTGAATGCTAAGCCTGAGATAAAGAGAATTCCTGCAACAATTCCAGTAACAAGCACGGCAGTTCCTAAATCCTTACCCAAAAGAATCAAGGCCATAATGAGCATAAAGCCAGGGACAATCAGGGTCGCTGGATTACTTGCAATCCCCTGGCTTGCTCTCTCATCATGGATACGAAGCCTTAACGCGCACCATAGGATTAAACCTAGTTTGGCAAACTCACTAGGCTGCAAGGTAAAGCTTCCAAAACCAATCCAGTTGGTATTTCCTCCAACGGTTTTTCCAATTCCGCCAATCTGAGGAAGGACTAAAAGTGCGCAGGAAACAAGTAAAGAAACTTGCGCTATCGGCTTCCAAAGTTCATAACGAAGTTTCATCGCTACCCATGCAAGTCCAGCTGCCAAAATAAGAAATAGGGCCTGGCGAAGTACGAAGCTAAAAGAGTTACCAGACTCTCTTAAGGATTTAACCGATGAAGCACTGAGCACCATCACTAATCCGAGTGAAGATAAGGCAACAACTGAGCCTAAAATCAGGTAATAAGCAGATGCAGGAGTTGCAAATAACGGCTTTGATTTATTCATTAAATGCCTGCTTAGCTGCCGCAGTAAAACTCTCGCCACGATCGGCATAGTTTTTAAATTGATCCATCGATGCACACGCTGGAGCTAGGAGTACTACATCCCCACTAACAGCAATTTCCTTGACAATACTCATAACGCTGCGCATCACATCCATTCCTTTTAGGTTTAAATCAGTTGTATAGATAGCAAGATTTGGGGCTTGCTTTAATAACGCTTCTTTAATGATTGGCGCATCACTTCCTATCAATATTGCAGCCTTGATTCTGTTCTTGCACCTTTGAGCTAGTTCATCCATAGCCGCTCCCTTTGCAAGGCCCCCCGCTATCCAAATTGATTCCATTTGAGAATAAAGAGCAGCAATGGCGGCATGAGGATTAGTTGCTTTTGAGTCATTTATGAAAGTAATTCCGCCGCTTTTATGTACCACTTCTAATCGGTGATGATCTAGTTTAAAGTTTCGCAAAGCATTAGCTATCGCATCAGATTTCGCTCCAACACTTCTGGCCAGTGTTGCAGCAGCCATTGCATTTGAAACATTATGGCCCACAGAGGGAGTTACATCGCTTATTTCAAAGAGTGCTTCGGCATCATCTTTGATAAAGGCGCGATCAACAATTAAGTTTTCAACAAGCCCAATCTCGCCCTTACTTGGAACTTGAAGTGAAATCCAGGTGATTGGCTTTGAGAGAGTTTTGCCGTTCTTTGCTAAGTGTTGATCATCTTTATTGAGGATAACTAAGTCAGCAAGTTGGGAGATTTTTAACTTAGCAGCGAGATAATTCTCAAAACTTTGATGCCAATCAATATGGTCTTCTGCAATATTGAGAATGGCTCCCGCTTCAAAGTGAGCCAAATTGCTCCACTCCAATTGAAATGATGAGAGTTCAAGGGCCAAAATATCGGCTCTTGAGTTAACTACAGCTTCAATTGCGGTATATCCCAAATTTCCGCAAGCTTTTGCGTTAATTCCAGATTCAATCAGCATCGATTCCAGCATTTGAACTGTCGTTGTTTTACCGTTGGTGCCGGTTAGCGCTATCCAGCGCTGATTGGGGCAGATCTGCTGCTTTACCTTCCAAGCAAGATCAATCTCGCTAATCATTTCAATTCCCGCTTCTCGCACTAGCGAGATTAAGGGATGATCAACTCTCCAGCCGGGTGAGACAATCGCAAGGCCAACTCCTACCAAATCCTTTTTTTCTAAGGTGTGCTTTATTCCATCACCTTGAACTTTCTCGTCAACTGAAATTACCGTTGCGCCCTTTGATTTCAAATAATCAAGAGTTGGTGCCCCAGTAACGCCCGCGCCAAAGAGTATGCACTTTGCTCCCTTTAGAGAATCAATGAAGTTCTGACTCACGCAACCACCCATTGCGCATAGAAGAGTCCAAGGCCAGCAGCTACGCAGAGCCCAGCAATAATCCAGAAACGGATAACTATTGTTACCTCGCCCCAGCCGAGTAATTCAAAGTGATGTTGTAGCGGCGCCATCTTAAATACTCTCTTGCCACCGCTAATTTTAAAGTAAGTAGTTTGAATAATTACTGAGAGAGTAATAATCACAAATAGGCCGCCAATAGGAATAAGGAGCAGTTCTGTCTGCAGCGTCATTGCAAGGCCAGCTAGTGCTCCGCCGAGAGCTAGGGAGCCGGTGTCCCCCATAAAAATTCTTGCAGGAGATGCGTTCCACCATAGAAATCCTGCACAAGAGCCAGCAAGGGCTGCAGCAAGTACTGCAAGATCTAATGGATCGCGAACGTTATAACAATTTCCACTACTTACTGTTTCGCAGCGTTGTCCAAACTCCCAAACCCCAATTAGAACGAAGGCAAGAAATGACATCACTGCGGCTCCTGTGGCTAAACCATCTAAGCCATCAGTTAAATTCACACCATTACTTGCGCCAAGCACCATCAAGATTGCCAGAAGAATTAGAAGCACAATTCCGAGCTTTATCGAAGTATCTCTTACTGTTGATAGATATTGCGACATGGGAGTAAGCCCAAGATTGTCTGGGAATCTGGTGGCTAAATACCCAAATGCTCCAGCAACAATGCCTTGGGTCAGTAGTTTCTCTCTTGCTTTAAGTCCCAGAGAGCGCTGTTTTACAACCTTTAGCCAATCATCAAGATAACCGATTAAGCCAAGGCTAACTACGAGTCCAATTACCAATACGGCCGAGGTTGTTAAAGCTGCTCCAGTAAATAGATGTGAAAGCAAGTAACCAGCAATTGCTGCCAGAATCAGAATTACGCCACCCATTGTTGGCGTTCCACGCTTTGTGTGATGAGTCTTTGGGCCATCATCTCTGATCTGTTGACCATATCCTTTGCGCGACAAGAACTTTATAAATACAGGCGTTAGAAGGAAGCTAATTAGAAAGGCAGTAGCCCCGGAAATTAAAATACCTCTCATATGCTCTCTCCCTCTCCCTCACTCATTACTCTTGCCTTAATTGCACTTGCTAATTCATCAAGGCCCTCAGCTCTTGATGCTTTTACAAGAATTACATCCCCTGGATTAAACTCTTGAAAGATTTCTAAGGATTCTTGCCAGGAAGAAAGACTTCTTGCGCTGGTTATCGAAGCCTCAATTTTGCTCAAGTAGGCTTTACTCTTAATTGCTACCAAGTAATCAATCCCTAAATCCTGAACTTTCTTTCCAATTTCTTCATGCATCTGATCCGAATTATCTCCTAGCTCATGCATTATTCCTAGGAATGCCCAAGAGCGTCCACCTTTTTCTTGTGTAAGCAGAGCGAGCACATTAAGTGCTGCCTCCATACTTTCCGGATTTGCATTGTATGAATCATTGATCAGAGTTAAGCCATTTGCCTCACTTAGCTCCATGCGCCACTTGCTTAGTGATTGGTGATTGGAAAGAGCAGATGCAATGCGAGATACGCCGATATTCAAAGCGTTAGCAATTGCCGCTGCAGCAAGAGCATTGGAGATTTGATGTAAACCAAGAATTTGTAGCCCCACCGCCTGGCGCTCATTGCCAATTACTAAATCAAAATGAGCGTAGCCCCCTCTGGCTTCAATATCTGCAGCACGAATATCGCACTTTGGGCTATCTCCAAAGGTAACTCTCTTTACCCCTTGGGCGCTCTCCATCTTGGGAGTGAAGGAGTCATAGCTTCCCAAAACTGCAACAGCGCCACTTTTTAGACCAGATATTAGCTCACCTTTAGTTTTGGCAATCATCTCCTGTGAGCCAAATTGGCCAATATGAGCATTGCCCACCTTCAATACTGCGCCAACATCAGGATTTGCAATAGCAGTAAGGGAGGCAATATCTCCACTATTTCGAGCTCCCATTTCTAATATGCAGTATTTGCTCTTCGTTGTGCAACGAAGAAGGGTTAAGGGAACTCCAAGTTCATTATTGAAAGAGGCGAGAGAGGCAATAGTTTCTCCTTCGGCCATAAGTATTGAGAGTAATAAATCTTTAGTCGTTGTCTTTCCTTGGCTTCCTGTTATTCCAACAACTTTTAAATCCTTTAATTCTCTTCTAACATAAGTCGCCAACTTAGCTAAGGCATGTAAAACATTGTCTACCAAGATGTGAGGCGATGAAACTGGGCGATTCACAATACTTAGCGATGCCCCTCTGGACATCGCATCAGAAATGAACTCATGACCATCAGCACTCTCGCCATTTAGAGCAAGGAAGATATCACCAGAATTAATCTGCCTTGAATCAAATTGAAATACTGCCCCACTTGTAATCAGAACTTTGCCGTGGGCGCTACCCTGCATAATCTGAGCCATCTGCTCAATGCTCATTTCAATCATAGTTCGCCCTCAATAGACTTTCGCAAAACTTCTTGATCGCTAAAGGCAAGCTTTACTCCCCTTATTTCTTGACCAACTTCATGGCCCTTGCCCAGAATTACTAATATATCTCCGGCTTGAGCTCTCTCAACTCCATATTTAATTGCTGTTTGGCGATCACTTATTACAGCACTTGGAGAAGTTAGCTGCAGAGATCCAAGCATTTCCTTCAAGATTTCCTCAGGATCTTCATCTCTTGGATTATCGCTTGTAAATATGGCGATATCACTGCCAGAGGTTAAAGCCTTTCCCATTAAAGGACGCTTTGATTTATCGCGATTACCACCGCAGCCAAGAATTGCAATTAACTTTGAGTTGGTATTTTTTCTAAGCGTTGCAAGAACTTTCTCAACTGCATCTGGAGTGTGAGCGTAATCAACCAAAGCGAGAAAGTTTTGACCGCAATCAATACTCTCTAAGCGACCCGGAGCTGCCTTAAGAGTTGCTAAAGAGTTACCAATCACAAGCGGATCTACTCCGCTCTCAAAGGCAATTGCTATAGCCATAAGAGCGTTATCTAAATTGTGATCGCCAATTAGGTTCAATTCACCTGAGATCAGGATGCCGTCAATACCTCTAATCTCAACCCGATACCCCACAGAGGTGCTTTTAATATCTTGGTAGTACCAACTCGCTTTACTATTGCTTCGAGAGATAGTTTTTGATGGCAGCGAAATCTCACCTGCTAGGCGCACTCCATATGAATCATCAAGATTGATAAAAGAGATATGGCTACGCATGGAATCAAATAGTTTCTTCTTAGCTTGGTAGTAATTTTCCATACTGCCATGAAAATCTAGATGATCCTGTGTCAAGTTAGTAAAAGCGGCTGCAGAGAAGTAGGCACCATCTACTCGATTAAGTGAAAGCGCATGGCTACTTACCTCAACAGCTGCTGCGCGAATCTGTCGTTTTTGCATCGTAGCGAGAATTTCATGAAGTTGATCAGCTTCAGGGGTGGTGTGGGTAGCGCTTAATTGCTCTGTGCCTATTTCGATTCCAAGGGTTCCAATCAGGCCAGCTTTCATCCCAGCAAATTCCCAAATCTGCTTTAATAGAAAAGAGGTTGTCGTCTTTCCATTAGTGCCAGTTATTCCTGCCAGAAATAAAGCTCTACTTGGAGAGTTGTTAAGCCAATCTGCCAAATAACCACTTATGCCTCTGGGGTTTTCAACTATCAGGATTGGGAAGTCGCCGAGTGATTTAGAGGCAAGTTCTAAACCCGCGCTATCTGTGAGCAGAGCTATTGCGCCAGAGTTTTTGGCATCTAAAGCAAATTTTGCGCCATGGTGTTTTTCGCCAGGTAAGGCTATGAATAATTCTCCAGGTTTAATTCTCTTAGATGAACTCGAAAGACCAGTTATCTCAAGTGCTTCAAACTCGTCACTGACTTTAGCGCCTAAAAATGAAGCAACATCGCCGAGCTTTTTAATGTTGGCTTCAAAGCGAGGCGTCTCAGCCATTTTCACTCGCTTTATCCCTATTTGCTCCTGATGCTTGAGCTCCACCAGTCATTAATTCAATCTTCGCCTTTAACTCTTTGGCATTATGAGCATAGATAACTGTTGCGGGTGCTGTTGGTTTAATTGCTTTATCTTTCAGCACAAAGCTCATAACTTTTTTAAACACTGGCCCACCTAGATAGCCGCCCCAATGAAGTCCTTTTGGATCTTGGATAGTTACGGACACTACGTACTCAGGCTTATCAGCTGGGGCAAAACCTATAAAGGATGCGGTGTATCCGCTATAGCAACCACATTTAGGGTTATATCTTTGAGCAGTTCCAGTTTTTCCTGCCACTCGGTAGCCTTCAATAGCAGCTGAAGCAGCAGTTCCCCGATTAGTTGCAACGCTCTCCATCATTAATCGCATCTTCTTTGCAGTATCTGGGCTAATAACTCTTACTGACTTTTGCTGACTTGCTGGGGTGTAGCGCCCTGCTCCATCGCTAATTCCTGCAATAACAGTTGGGGTTACACGAAGACCATCATTTGCAATAGTGGCAAATACAGATGTTGCTTGAAGTGCGGTTAGCGAATAACCCTGACCAAATGCCACAGTTGGCGCAGTAGTTCCTGACCAATCTTTAACATCAAGTAATTTTCCAGTTTCCTCGCCAGGAAGTCCTGAGTTAGCTTTCTCGGCGATGCCAAACTTCTTTAAATATGAGTGGAGCGTGTCATTAGAGAGCATCTCCCCCACTTTTATTGCGCCAGTATTACTAGATACGGCAAGTGCGCCGGTGAGAGTTAATTTCTGCGTGGGATGTTTTTCATGATCCCTAAATGTCTTGTTTGAGCGCTTCAATTTCCACGGAATAGTCATAACCGTTTCAGGCGAAATCTTTCCCTCTTCAACTGCTGCAGCAATAGTCATGACTTTGCCAGTTGAACCTGGTTCATAGACCTCTTGTACTGAAGGATTTTGCCAGCGATATGGATCTACTCCTTTAGTATCTCCTGGAGTAAATGATGGATAAGTAGCATGAGCTAAAACCTGGCCGGTTTTTGGATCCATTACGACAACTGTTCCTGATAACGCCCTTGAGCTCTTAACTACAGTTCTAATTGCCTCTTGAGCGACCCATTGCACATCTCTATCAATTGTTAATTTCACAGTATTTCCGCGAACTGCCTCTGCTGTTATCTTCTGTGTTCCAGGAATTATTGCTCCTGCTGCATTTGCATAGGTGTAAAGCCCGTCAATTCCAGTAAGAGTGGAATTCATGCTGTATTCAAGCCCTGCAGCACCAACTCCAGCGCGATTAATAAAACCAATTACCGCAGCTGCTAATTCACCTTCCGGGTATTCGCGGACATAAATTCGCTCCGCAAAGAAGCCCATTAATCTCTTTGCAAGCCTATTTTCACCTTTAGCAACTGTTTCATTATAAGAATCAATGGCTGCTTCTAGTTTTCTCCAAACTTCAGGTTTAACTGCTTGGCTGATTACTACATATCTTCTCTCGCCAATTAATTGTTCTTTGAGCCAACTTTGATCAACATCTAAAATTGGAGCTGCAAGCTCTGCTAGCGCTTTAGGGTGATCTACAATTACTTGATCAACCAGGATTCGATAGGCGCTAACGCTTCTAGCAAACTCGGTGCCATTGATATCTGTGATAGCGCCCCTTGGAGCCATAATTACTGACTTCTTGGTTAACTCATTCTCTGCTTTGTTTGCAAGGCCAGCTGCCCTTACTCCTTGAATATCAATTAATCGAACTGCGAAAGCTAGGAGAATGACTAAGGAGATAGCAACTAGATAACTAATCCTTTTCTCAACTAACTTATGGTGGCTCATGGTTTGGCCTTAGCCACCTTTTCTGGCTCAAGAGGGACTGGCTCTGAAATATCAAGAAATGTAGGCGAACTACTTGGAATCATTCCAAGGGATATTGCTCGCTCTGCTAGTGATTCAGAAGTTGAGAGCAGAGCCACCTGTCTCAGTGCATCTTCCCGCTCTTCATTAACCATTATTGCTTCGATTTTTAGCTCTCTAACCTTTACTGCATCGTTTCCTAAAAGAATGTTTATTCCCAAAAGTCCTAGTAGACCAAGAGCTAATGTGGCACCAACTATCGAATAAAAGATGCGATCTGTTGCTTGTTGCCCAGGTGTTGGGCGAAGCTCAGGAACGAGTTTAAGTATTACCTTTGAAGACTTTTGTATTGCTAATTTCTTTGATCGTTCAAAGGCTGGACTAAGAACTGAGAGAGCCATTAGGCAGCCACCCGCTCAATTGCCCTAAGTCTCACAGACTTTGCACGAGAGTTATCTAAAATCTCATCTTCACTAGCTTTCTGACTTCCATTAAATACCAGGGAGAATTTTGCAGATAAGGCTTTAATCTCAACTGGAAGGCCAAGCGGGGTCTTTGACTCAGTTGATTGGGTGAAGAAGTTTTTAACAATTTTGTCCTCTAACGATTGAAATGACATCACAACCATCCGTCCACCAACACTTAAACGCTCTAGGCAGGCAGGAATTGCTCTCTCTAATATTGCTAGCTCTTGATTAACTTCAATGCGAAGTGCTTGGAAAGTTCGCTTAGCAGGATTTCCCCCAAGGCGTCTTGCAGGAGCTGGAATAGATCGCTTGATTAAATCTGCAAGATCACTAGTACTCTTTATTGAATTATTCGCTCTTGCCTCAATGATGTTATCGACAATTCTTTGAGCAAACTTCTCTTCGCCATATCTGCGAATAATGCGAATCAACTCGCCTCTGGAATAGCTATCGATAATCTCTTGGGCTGTAATTCCACTGCTTTGATCCATACGCATATCAAGAGGAGCGCTCTGAGCGTAGGAGAAGCCACGCTCAGATTGATCCAACTGCATCGATGAAGTTCCTAGATCAAAGAGAATTCCATCTACCGATGAAATCCCCAGTGAATCAAGGAGTTTTGGGGTCTGGTCATAAACAGCATGAAAAATAGTGATGCGATCTAAGTGAGAAGAGAGTCGTTGACTAGCTTTATCAATTGCGCTCTTATCTCTATCAATACCAATTATCTTTAACTTTGGAAACTTCTCTAATAGGGCCAGTGAGTGGCCGCCTAGACCTAAGGTGGCATCGACTAATACTGGCTTCTCTTTATTTTCTAGCGAGGTTGATAAAACAGTGATGCAGCGATTTAGTAGAACTGATGTGTGTTCCAGCTTCATCCCTGCAACTCCTTTTCTTAATCGTTGTTATTACTTTTACTTTTTTCTTACTCTCTTCTCTGGTCACCGCCGGCCGACGGATTGCGGGGGATAAACGGCACCGGGGAAGGGGCGCCGTTTATTTGAAGGTCGGCGGTGGCCAGAGAAGAGAGGAGTTATTTATTTATTGCCCCTTGTTAAAAGAGGCCTGGAAATACCTCCTCTGAAACATCGGCAAAGCCTTTTTCGCGATCTTTTAGATAGCTCTTCCACGCCTTGGAATCCCAAATTTCAACTCGAGTATTTGCGCCAATTACTACGCACTCTTTCTCTAAATCTGCATACTCTCTTAAGCCAGCAGGAATCATTACGCGACCTTGCTTATCTGGAATTTCATCATGCGCACCGGCAAACATCACGCGCATGTAATCGCGAGCTGCTTTTGCAGTAAGTGGCGCTTGTTTTAGCTGCTCTGTAATTCGCGCAAATTCAGCAGATGGGAAAACAAATAAACAACGCTCTTGTCCTTTAGTAATTACTAAACCTGATGCCAATTCATCACGGAATTTGGCGGGAAGAATCAACCGCCCTTTTTCATCTAAGCGAGGTTCATGGGTGCCAAGAAACACTTGATTGACCTCCCCTATTTGACTTACCTCGCAGAACCCCCGTCCTGCTTAATTCCCCACTTTACTCCCTTTTCCTCCATTTTCAACCACCTCTCCCCACGCTCAAGCTGCCCTAGATAAGGGCTCCTCCACTTACCTTTTTTGGGAATAAAAAAACCCGCCAGAGGCGGGTGGGGCTACTTGAATCTAATTAACTATTCACCAAGAT
>CAKZXY010000023.1 GCA_937883945.1 uncultured Clavibacter sp.
ACCGCTAAGAGCTACCTTGCTGCTTCGCCCTGCTCCAGTTGTTCCACTTGCCGCAACAACAACAATGTCACTTGCATCAACTCCACCTACCAGCACGGCAGGAGCGGCTGCCAGTGCTATTGCGGTGGCGTAGCATCCAGGGTTTGCAACCCTTGAAGACTTCTTTATTAACTCACGTTTTCCAGGCAGCTCTGGCAATCCATATACCCAGGATCCTGCATAACTATCGTTGTAGTACTGCTTCCAAGCCTTCTCTGATTGCAAACGATAGTCAGCCCCAAGATCGACAGCCTTTACTCTTTCATCTATCTGTTTAACTATCTCAGCAGATTGGCCATGAGGAAGGGCAAGAAAAATCAAGTCACATTTATTGATTGCATCGATATCTGTGCCAGCAAATCTCTGATCACCATAGGTGATTAGATGTGAATGGAGATCAGTTATCTTCTCCCCCGCATTTGAACCAGCGGCGATATAGCTAACTTCAAAATCTGGGTGCCCAGAGAGCAAGCGCAAGAGCTCGCCGCCGGCATAGCCGCTAGCCCCAAGGACTCCAATTTTCATGGAGGCAGGTTAGCGCTTCATGCATAGTTATGCAAATCTCTGCATACTTATACATTTAGGAGCGAATCTGAGCCCCGTATTTCTTACTCGCCACAGCCCCAGCCTTCAAGCGAAGTTCTGAAACTTCTTCCGAGGTTAAGGTTCGATCCGCAGCTCTAAAGACCAGAGAAAAAGCTAGTGAAACCTGCCCTTCGCCCTCTTTCTGATATCGATCAAATAATTGAATACTTTCGAGCAAATCTCCTGCGCCTTCGCGAAGTGCGGCTTCAACTTTTTCTGCTGAAACCTTCTGGTCGACAAATAAGGAAATATCTTGGATAGCTGCTGGCATAACGCTAATTGGGCTAGCTTTGAAACTCTCTGGGTATTTAAGGCCATCAACGATGAGTGCAAATGCCACAGTCGCTTCAGGAAGAGCAAGGGCTGAGGTAACTCTCGGATGGATCTGGCCAGCGTGCGCTAATGCTTTTCCATCAACTCTGAACTCAGCACATCTTCCGGGATGCCAAGGAGCAAGATCTACTGCTTCAATTGAAAACTCATTTCCAGAATCTTCAATTAACTCTCTTACTAAATCAACGGCGTCGCTCCACTCAACAACTCTTCCCTTTCCCCACCAGCCAGAGTTTGTCATCTCTCCAGCAATTACTCCTGCAATGTGGAGAGGTTGTTTTGGAACACTCTGGTAAATCTGTTTTATCTGAGTAGCTGTTGGCCGCTTACCTACTGGCGTATCACCTGCTGTTTTTAATGTCTCTGTATTTCTAAATATCGAACCGCTTTCAAAGAGGGCTACCGACTTTTCTCCTCTAGCTAGATTTCTTGCAGCTGTTGCAAGAAGACCTGGGGTTAGATGAGTTCTCAAGAATGGATATTCATCAGACATTGGGTTTGCAATCTTGAAAGTTTTTGCGCGATCTCCAGTAAAACCAAAGAGATCCATTTGGGATTGACTTACAAATGGATAGTTATGAACTTCGACCAGCCCTCTATTGGCCAATTTCAAACTCATTGATCTGCGACGCTTTTGCATAGGGGTAAGTCCTGAACTTCCATTACTTGCCAATTTCACTGGCGGAAGTTGAGAAGGAATGCGGTCATATCCAAAGAATCTAGCAACCTCCTCTGCTAAATCTGGAAGGTCGTTTAGATCTGGGCGCCAGGATGGTGGGGTGACAACCCATCTCTTTCCACTCTTTCTTAAACTTGCGCCTATCGCCTTTAAAGACTTTTCAATCTCTTTATCGCTATATGTTGTTCCGATTAGTGATGAAATCTCAGATGCTGCAATTGTGATACTTCTCTTTTTGAGTGGAGTTTTCTTTGAAGCAGATCCATTATAGATAGCCCCTGAATATTCAATGAGCAGTAGCGCTGCGCGAGCAGAGGCTAGCTCGGCAAGTAATGGATCTACTCCTCGCTCAAATCGACGCGAAGCCTCTGAACCTAAAATATGGCTTCTTGAATTACGAGCTATCGACATTGGATCGAAGTGGGCCGCCTCTAGAGTGATAGCAACAGTAAATTCACTCACCTCGCTATCAAGTCCGCCCATAGTTCCAGCAAGGGCTAGAACCTTTTTATCATCTGTAATTAGAAGATTATCCTTAGCTAGCTTTCGCTTAACCTTATCTAACGTTACCAACTCAGTGAATTTGCCCGCTCTTGCAACTCTTAAAGTTCCAGATATTTTCGCACTATCAAAGGCATGTAGTGGCTGACCAAGCTCTAGCATCACATAGTTGGTGATATCAACTGCAATAGATATTGGGCGCATGCCTGCTTGAGTCAGGCGCCTTGCCATCCACGGCGGTGTTGGTTTAAGCGGATCGACATTACTTAAGCTTCGTAGGTAGATCTGATCTGCTCCAGTTTTATCTGAGATTAGTACCGGAGTAATCTTTCCCCGTTTTTTCTTCTTCTCAAGTGATGAAACTATGGCCTTTGATGAAATATCTTTAAAGTTCAGCCCAAGGGCCATAGCAAGCTCTCTTGCAGCTCCTCGAACGCTCATTGCATATCCTCGGTCGGGATTTACCGCAATATCAATGATTGGATCATCTGCCCCGAGAACTTTAAGAGCAGCGCTTCCAATCTTTGCCTTGCCATCAATAACGATAATTCCTGAGTGATCATCTCCTAGGCCCAATTCCTTAGAGCTGCAGATCATTCCATTACTAGTTTTGCCATATGTTTCACGGGCTGAAATTACAAAGTTTCCTGGCAGTATCGCGCCAGGTAGAGCTACTACAACTAAATCCCCCTCAACAAAATTTGTAGCGCCGCAAATTACATATCTTGATTTGCCCTCACCGCAATCAAGTCCCACATAGCGTATTGGTTTTTTATGCCCGGCTAACTCCTCGATAGTTAAAACTTTTCCAACAAGTAGTGGACCCTTAATTTTCTCAGCTGGGTTATCAATTGACTCAACTTCAAAACCTACTTTTACAAAACCTGCAGCAATATCCGCTACTGAAATAGTTTTAGGAAACTCAACGAACTCTGAGAGCCAAGATAGTGGAAGTTTCATCGCCCACCACTTCCAAACTGCCTTGAAAAGCGAACATCGCCCTCAACGATGTCATGCATATCTGTGATTCCATACTTCACCATCAAAGTTCTCTCAAGGCCCATTCCAAATGCAAATCCGGTATAAATCTCGGTATCAATTCCTGCTGCTTGCAAAACTTTTCGATTAACCATTCCGCAGCCGCCCCATTCAACCCAGCGACCGTTATAGAAGAAATCCACCTCTGCACTTGGCTCAGTAAATGGAAAGAAAGATGGCCTAATTCTTGTTGTGACCCCTGGGCCAAATATCTTTGCGGCAAAGTGATCAAGGGTTCCTTTTAGATGGGCCATCGTTATGCCTTTATCAACTACTAAACCTTCTACTTGATTGAAAACTGGAGTATGAGTTGCATCTAACTCATCTGCTCGATAAGTCCGACCTGGACAGATCACATAAATTGGAGGTTCATCTTCTAACATCGTTCTTATCTGAACTGGTGAGGTATGAGTCCGCATCACAAGGCCTGATGAGAGTGGCTCTATGAAAAATGTATCTTGCATTGTTCTAGCAGGATGATCCTCGGCAATATTTAAGGCATCAAAGTTAAGCCATGAAGCCTCCAGCTCTGGCCCCTCTTGCACTGTGTATCCCATGCCAACGAAGAGATCTGATATCTCATTAGTTAGAAGTGTTAATGGATGTAGCGCTCCACGAGGATTTCTATTACTAGCAAGGGTTACATCAACTCTCTCATTGCTTAAAGCTCTGCTATCTCTTAGGGCAATCAACTCTTTTTCTTTATCATCATATGCTTGATTGATATTAGCCCGGGCTGTACCAATCATTTTTCCCATCGCTGCTCGTTTTTCAATCTCTATCTCA
>CAKZXY010000024.1 GCA_937883945.1 uncultured Clavibacter sp.
CAATTGCATTTTTTAAGCGTGACCTTACGCATAACAAGGTCGTCTCCGACTTATAGGGCGACTCTTCTTTAAATTAGCCACAAATTAATCCAGTTTTTGGTTTATATTTCTTCTTACTGATAGATATTGAAAGGTCCAAAAGCGCATGCTTATATATAGTTCAATAGTTGAGAAAATTGTTCGTAAAACCTTTCTTGCGGTCCAGAATCATGACTATCAAGCGGTATTAAATGGTGTTTCCTCTAACAACCTCACCCATCGTTTTGCAGGTCCTAACTCATTGGGCGGCATCCGACATGACAAAGAAGCGCTAGGTAGATGGTTCAAAAGAGTCGGCACAGTTCTACCAGAACTTAAGTTTGATGTAACAAATGTTTTAGTCCTCGGTGGACCATGGAACACAACAGTTGTCGCCCGCTGGGTTGCCACCTGCAAACTTGAAAATGGAGAGCCGTACGTAAATCCTGGAATTCATGTAATCAAACTGCGCTGGGGCAAGGCATACGACTTCGATGTATATGAAGATACCTTTGCCGTGACAGTCGGGCTCGAAAAACAAGCAAAGTCAGGAATAGCGGAAGCGTCAGCCCCACAAATTGTGAGCTAATCAAAACTTTCCCGGCTGATAGGGTGCTTCTTCTTTAACTTAAAGATTAGTGACCATTTCCTCTGAGGAGATAGGGATTAAAAAAAGGTGGGCCATTTGTTGGCCCACCTTTTTTACTTCTTACTTATTCTTACATACTAACTGGATCACTCATCGCAGGAGGCTTCTGACGTAATCCTTTTGTAATTACTACAAGAATTAGGACTCCTATTCCTAGCCAGATTAGCCCAAGTCGTTTTGCATTATCGTCTAATTGCATAAGAAGATATGCATCAGCGATTGCTCCGAGAATAGGTATTAACACCCATCCTAAGATGTTTTTATCTGCGCTACGGTTCTTCAAGTAATAAGCTATGACTGAAATATTTACCAAAGTGAATGCAGTAAATGCGCCAAAGCTAATAAATGAAGTTGAAGTTGCAATATCAGTCTGAAGTGCTAAGAGGCCAACTACTCCTACTGCAATAATTGCAGGAACTGGCGTCTTATATGCATCATTTAATTTTGCAAAGAGGCGCTTAGGAAGAACTCCATCGCGACCCATTGCAAAGATTAAACGGCTGGCACTTGCTTGGGCTGCAAGTCCGCTGGCGAATTGACCTACAACTAAACCAGCAAGAAATACTGAGCTAAAGAAGGCACCGCCAATCATTTTTGCAATTTCAAATGCAGCAGAACCAACTTCTTCAAATTCATTTCCTGGTTTTGCCAACGTAGTGAAGTAAGCAGTCACTATGAATATTGCACCACCAATTAATGCAACCAGCATGATTGCTCTTGGAATAGTGTTCTTTGGATCCTTTGTCTCCTCGGTCAATGTAGTGATCGCATCAAATCCGAGGAATGAATAGGCAGAAACAGCAGCTCCCGCTGTTAGAGCGGTCCAGGTAGTTGTGCTGGCATAAAATGGCTCGACTGAGAACAAAGTTCCCAAACCGTCACCACCAGTTACATATGCGATACAAAGTCCAATGAAAATAATCATCACCAAGCTTTGGAACGCCATCAGTGCAAAATTTGCTTTATCTGCGACTTTAAAACCAATAATATTTAGTGCTGTTGTAAGTGCAATAAATAGAAGGATCCAAAGAGCAAATGGAACTGCTGGGAACTGCGCTTGTAGATAAAGACCCCCAAATAGCCAAATAACCATTGGCAAGAATAGATAGTCGAGCAAAATTGCCCAACCAACCAAAAAGCCAAGATGATCATTAACTGATTTGCGAACATAGGTGTATGCAGAGCCGGCAACGGGGAATACCCGAGCGAGCTGCCCGTATGAGAATGCGGTTAAGAGCATTGCAATTAGAGCAACCGAGTATGCACCCGCGCTCGCTCCAAAGGTTAGATCGGCTGTGAGACCAAATATTCCAAGAACAATAATTGGTGTCATGTAAGCAAGGCCGAAAAGAACAACTGAGCGCAAGCCCAGCGTACGTTCCAGTGTTGTCATATTTCCTTCTCCTTTTTTTGCTATCCATTCATTCCCGGACGCCATGTCCGTGGATTTATTCGTCCGCTGTAAATGGGAAGATTTATGTCTGGATCGTTCGGCAGAAATTGATCCCACATTCGATTAACTCCTGCCGTACCATCACGTCTAATCTGTGCAACGCGATCAAAGTCAATGATGGTGTAAATAATTGAATTACTGTCATCAAGTACTTGCTCAACGACATCACCATCTGGATCTACAACTAAAGATCTACCCATGGCAATGGGAGCAGCAGCATTTACGCTTATGATATAAACTTGATTTGTAATAGCGCTGGCTTGAACTAAAACTAACTCTTGCTTGCGATCTGAAGTTGTTGTTCTAACAAGATTGACTATTAATTCCGCACCCATCCAGGTTAATTGTCGAGTTACCTCTGGGAACCAGATGTCATAACAAATATTTAAACCAACACGACCTAAACCCGGGAGTTCAAATACTGAAAACTCGCTCCCCATGGTGAACGGCTCAGATGGACGCCATGGAAAGATCTTTCTATAAAATAAAACCAATTCTCCAGCAGGATTAAAGACCAAGGCGGTGTTGTAGACCCCATTATTGGGTGCGGGTTCCACGATGCTTCCTGGAATTAACCAGATACCAAATCGCTTGGCTATTTCACCTAGTTCTCCTACGAATTTGCTATCAAGTGATTGTGCAATGTCCTGCAACGCATCAGCACTCATATCCGAACCAAATAAATGAAGTTCAGGATGAACCACCATTTGAATTCCAGAAGAGGGGCCGAGAACATTTTCTATTTCTTGGGCATATTCGGTCAAGTTATCTGTAAATTTGCGCTGTGTAACCTGCGCTAACGCAACTGATATCTTCTTTGACATCGCTTGCCCCTCCGAGGAATAAAGGCTAACTCACTACTTGAGATTAAGTTAGTAATTCATTGCGAAAGTTATTACTTTTTCGGGAGCAAAAATGAGGGCAATTCATATTCTTGAGCGTGACCTCACGCATAACAGCGTCGTCTCCAGCTTATAGGGCGCTTCTTAAGGGCTTAATCATCTGCTTAATTTCTTCTGCTACCAAGAGTTTTGAGTGAATAGGGAATTAACTCCTTGGCACATATTGCAATCATAATTCCTGCAACTCCGCTGAGAAGAAGCCCGATAGAGCGATCAGAGAGCAAGAGAGAGCCGCTGAAATAAACAGCAAAGGCTCCGAGAGCCTCAGCTAAGGTGGCAGCAAGGGTTAGAAGTAGAGCCATCTTGCGGCTATAGCCAGCAAGGAGCGCTGTTGCACTTATTGCTATTCCTTCAGGAATGTTATGAAGCGCTAATACAACTGAGGTAGTAAGCCCGGTTTGAATATCAACTAAGGTGGCTCCAATAGGGGCTGCCCCTTCTGGAAGATTGTGAAGAGATAAGGCGATAGTGATAAGAAGTGCAGGGTTTTTTACCTTAGCTCCTGCTCTATCAAACTTAATACTGGATAAGATAATAACTAAAGCAAAACCAAGGCAGGTGGTGAGTAATACCTGCATGATGTTAAGACCGCTATCAAGAGCTGATGGAATTAATGAGAGAGCACTTACTGTCAGCATCGCTCCAGCAACTAGCAATAGCGTGATAGCGATGAAGCGCTCTGATGGATTTTTTTTCAAGGCTATCAATATCCAGCCCAAAAGCGTTGCAGCAGCAGATAGCAGAGCTAGTACTAGCCCAAGTTCTAGAGTTGAGATCTCACCGCTCCTTAATACTTGCCGAACTTCTCTGCTTTTAAGCCTACTGCCTCGCGGAATTAGCTCAATGTTGCGATAATGCCAGTATGAAACGAGTTTCACCGCCTAAGGCTCTTCGCCGCAAGAGTAGCCGTGAATCTCGCCTGATTGAAGTAATAAATGAGCTAGATCAATTCTTAAGCGCCCAACAGATTCATAAAATCTTAAACGAGCAGGGAAGTTCTATCGGCCTTGCCACTATCTATCGCCGTCTTGAGAGATTGAGCCAGGAGGGAAAAGTTGATGCCTTAATTAGTCCTAGCGGCGAGCGTCTCTATCGAAGGTGTGGGCAAGATAGCGGCCATCACCACCATTTAATCTGCCGGATTTGTGGGGCTACTCAGGAGTTTGATTTAGAGGCGGTAGAAGTTGTTACCAGCAAGATTGCAAAGAAGCATGGCTATCAAGATGTCAGCCATAACTTAGAAGTATTTGGAGTATGCGCCAGCTGTCAAAGCTCAGTGACTAAATCAATTTCAAAACCAAAGCTTCGATAAAGTTTTAAAGCTCGCTCATTTGATTCATCGGTATAGACCCAAGCCTGGTTAAATCCATCTGAGATCATCTGCCTAAGAGCAAGGGCAAGTATTTTCTTTCCTAGCCCCTCTCCTTGCAAACTAGGAATAATGCCAATTACAAAAATCTCGCAGACTCTCGCTCCAATTAATTGATGTTCTTTAAGCCAGAAAAATCCTAAATCTCTTCCATCTTTTTTCATGAATATAAGACGATCAGGGCGGAACCAGACTTCGCCCATTTTGGCAAGAAGTTTAGAGAGATCCCAATCGCTCTGATCAGGATGGCCGATGAAGATTTGGTTATTTAAATCTAGATATCTTGATTCATCTTTATTTCTCTTAAAACTCTCTACTTCAAACTCTGATTGCCAATTACTTTCCGATAAAGTTAATTCATTCAGATTGCATCTCAGGCGCAGGATTGGACGTTTATTGACTGATTCGCCCTTTAAGAGATCTTCCATAGGGCTAGATTAGATAAAAAGTGAGGCTTTGAGATACTCTTAGCTCTGTCTTGATGCGTCTTGCGTCGAGAAAACTCAAAGCCAGGCCCTAGAGCCGGCTTATATGTAGGTCTTATCTTTTCGTTCATACGACAAGTCACTAGAGACATACATGTCTAGATGATTGGTCTGTATTTTTTATGTCCGTTAAACCTGCAACAAAAGAGATTACCTTTAAGTCCCTTGGGCTAAACCCTGCCCTTATTAAAGCCCTTGATGCGCAAGGCATAACCAACCCCTTTCCGATTCAAGCAGCAACAATTCCCGATGCGATTGCTGGCCATGACATTTTGGGTCGGGGCCAGACTGGCTCTGGAAAAACTCTCGCCTTTGGTCTTGCTCTGCTTCATAACATTTATGGCATGAGAGCAAAGGCTCATCAACCGCTAGCACTTGTCCTTGCTCCAACTAGAGAGCTAGCTCAACAGATAGATGAGGTCCTTCGCCCCCTTGCACGATCAGTTGGCCATGAATGCGTAGTCATTGCTGGCGGAATGCCATATGGCAAACAAGTCAATGCCTTAAAGAAATCTATCTCTATCGTTGTTGCAACCCCAGGTCGTTTAATAGATCTTCTTGATCGAAAAGATATTCGCTTTGATCACCTTGAGATCACTGTTTTGGATGAAGCAGATCAAATGGCTGATATGGGATTTCTTCCTGCTGTTAAAGAGATTTTAAATCAGACTAAAAAAGGCGGACAGCGCCTTCTCTTCTCTGCAACCCTTGATAGAGGCGTTGATGGTTTAGTAAAGCAATATCTAACAGAGCCTAGATCTCACTCCATAAAAGAAATTGAAGGAACAAAAGAAAATGCCGAGCATTATGTCTTTGTCTATCGCCAGGGTGATAAATCAAATATCATCAATCAGATCGCAGCAAGACAGGGAAAGACTCTGCTATTTGTTAGAACTAAACGCGGCGCTGATAAGTTGGCCTCAAATCTTGCCCATGTTGGCGTTAAAGTTGGAACTCTCCATGGCGGAAAATCACAGGCCGTTAGAACTAGAACTCTTGCAAGATTTAAAGATTCAGAGAGCGCAGTCTTAATTGCCACAGATGTTGCTGCTCGAGGAATCCATGTGGACGGGATTGATTTAGTCGTTCATATTGATCTTCCTGCAGATCATAAAGATTATCTACATAGATCTGGGCGAACTGCTAGAGCTGGAGAATCTGGAAAAGTCATATCACTTGCCACCCATCAAGAGCAGAGAACTATGGCTGGAATAGCTTTAAGAGCTGGAGTTGAAACTTGGGTTATGGCAGTTACTCCAATGGATGAGAAATTGGTAAAGATTGCTGGGGCAAGAACTCCAAGTGGAGTTCCAACTCCAGAGGCTAAAGAAAAGGTCGTATCAAAAGCTCCAGAGCGAGGCGGCGGGCCAAGGCCAAAGGGCGGTCGAAAGCGCAAGAGAGTTGGAAACGATCAGACTCGAAGCAAGAGAAGTGCGCCAAGAGCTAAGAGAGCGAAATAACTCTCTCGGATAGTTAGACTTTTATCATGAAGGGCAAGTTGCTAGTGGCGATGCAATTTCTTCTCCTTGCATCCCTGGCGCTCTCTGAATCATCTAATAGCGCTTCAAGGCTAGAGACATCGATAGCAATTATTCTTGCTCTCTTGGCAGTATTTATCTTATTTAAAAGCTTTAAGGATCTAGGTAGCGCCCTGACTCCACTTCCGGAGAGTAAAGAGGGGGCAGAGCTTGTAACTAGCGGTATCTACTCTTATCTAAGACACCCAATTTATTCTGCGCTATTTCTTCTCACACTCGCTGCTTATCTCTGGAAGCAGAGCGGGAGCGTTTTGATTACCGCCTTCTTGTTAACAGCCTTGTTGCTCTATAAAGCTAGATATGAAGATCAGATCTTAAGAGAGAAATTTCCTGAAAGTATCGAGTTTCAAAAATCAATTCCAGCATTCTTCCCAAAGTTTAGGAGAGGATAGATTTCATGAGTATCGGTTTAGAGCGCTTATTGAAACATATGGCCTGGGCTAATCAATTAACAATTGAGCATCTAGCAACTCTTCCTGAAGATGCTCTAAAGTCTTTTGCCACAAATCCTGAGTGGTTTGTCGCTGAAATAACTCATCACATCGTTGATTCAGCAGATGCATATGCATTTCGCATAACTGGTAAACACCCTGAGGTCCCTGGAGAGGCAATTCAAGAGATAGAGAAAATTGCTGATTTGGAAGCACTTGCCAAGCAGGCCGCAGCTATTGATGCTGCTCTTCTAGAGTCTGCAAAGCTAGATGATGAGCTACTTGAATTTAAGAACTACTCAGGAAACCTTGTTAAAAGATGGCGCTCCACCATTCTCTCCCAAAGCATCCACCATGCAACTGAGCATCGAGCACAAATTGCTAGCGCCCTTGAGGCCAAGGGGTTTAAACCGGTAAATCTTGATGATCTAGATCTTTGGAGCTACGAGATTAGCAACGGATAAGTCCAAATAGACTATGTCCCTATATTTAAAATTATTTATGGAGAGGAACTCTTTTTATGTGTAGCGCAGTTAAGTGTCGCTCTTGTGGCAAGTGGACTTGGGAAGGTTGCGGCGAACATATCGCCGAGGCTCTTGCTGGAATCAGTAAAGAGCAGATCTGCAGCTGCCCTCGTTAAAGTTTTCCTTGATCTAGTTTCTTAAGCACATCCTTGGCTCTTGATCTCACCTCATCTAAATCCTTAAGTCGATCTAGGCCAAATAGTTGTTGAGCAATCCGGTGATTGCCTTTAAACTCTTCGCGATGTCTATCTAAAAAGTCCCAATAGAGTGTTGTAAATGGGCAGGCATCATCACCGGTGCGCTTCTTTGGATCAAAGAAACAACCTTTGCAATGGGTGCTCATTCTTGAAATATATGCCCCGCCTGCTGCATAAGGTTTGGTCATCATAATTCCACCATCGGCATGTACTCCCATACCAATTACATTGGGAACCATTACCCAATCTGTGGCATCAATAAAAACCTCTCTCATCCATTGCAAGAATTGCTGGGGATTAATGCCAGCAATTAGGGCAAAGTTACTTAAGATCATTAAGCGTGGAATGTGATGAACCCAGGCGCGATTACTGATATCAGTAATGGTGTTCTTCATACAGTTCATATTGGTCTTACTTGGATCTTTAAATAATTGTGGCAACTCTCGCTTTGCATGCAAGCCATTTTTTTGGCGATATTCACTTCCTAAATACCAATACATGCCATTGACATACTCCCGCCAGCCAATAATCTGCCTGATAAAGGCCTCAGCTGAGGCAATTGGAATATCTCCCTTTTCAAATCTTTTTAGCGCTGCCTTGATAACTTCCTCGGGGTGAAGCAGACCGTTATTTAGATATGGACTTAGCAGTGAGTGATGCAGCGCCCAGTTCTCATCGGTGATGGCATCTTCATAGGGGCCAAAGTTTGCAAAGTGATTTTTTAGAAAATTATCAAGTTGTTTGAGCGCGCCAGCTCTTGTGGTAGCCCAATTAGTAGAAGGGCTATGTCCTAGCTCTTTAGCTACCTCAAGATCAATCTGATCTGGGGAGTGGGTTAGATATTTGGGCCATGTGTAGTTCTTTGGCGGCGGGAGGCGATTTTCCTTATCAAAGTTCCATGCCCCACCTAGCGGTTTTGCTTTATCCATCAAGATGTTTAGACGAACTCTCTGTTTGCGATAGAAGTTCTCCATTAAGTAGCTCTTCTGTTCATCGGCCCATTTGGCAAAGAGCGATCTGGAAGTGAGAAAGAAATCATTTTCCACAAATTTCACACCATATTCACTTAAAGATTGAGAGAGGCGATGCGATGAAGGCTCCGCTGCAAATATCTCAGCGCCTTTATATTTCTTTTTAAGTTCATCAAGACCTGCAGTTGTGCTACTTGCTTTTATATATTCGACTTTAAATCCTTTTTCTTTTAACTCTTGGGCAAAATGCTTAGCACTTGAAATTAAGAAATAGAGCCGCTCAGGATGCCAATTTTTGCCGGTAGTCATTGGCTCGCTTTGAATCAGCGCAATTACATCCTTCTTGGCATCAGCGCTCTTTAAAACACCGTATTTGGCATGTAATTGATCAAAGCCAATATAGAGAATGCGCTCTATCATGCGCGCAATTGTATTGACCCTGATAGATTTTGCTCTATGGATTTAGATAGTCTCAAATTTGGCCTTGATACCTTCGGTGATACTCAAAACGATGATTTGGGGGCGCCTATCTCTGCAGCAGCCACGATTAGAAATGTGGTTGAGCAGGCAGTCCTGGCAGATCAATTAGGCCTAGATCATTTCAGTATTGGTGAGCATCACAGAGATGATTTTGCTGTTTCATCACCAGATACCGTTCTTGCTGGAATTGCTACTAGAACAAAGCAGATAACACTTGGCACGGGGGTTACGGTTTTATCAAGCGATGATCCAGTTCGGGTTTATCAGAGATTTGCCACAATTGATGCGCTCTCAAATGGAAGAGCAGAAATTACTGCAGGGCGAGGATCATTTATCGAATCATTTCCACTCTTTGGCTATGAACTATCTGATTATGGCGCGCTATTTGAAGAAAAACTTGAGCTATTAGTTGAGATCTTAAAAGAGCACGCAGTGACCTGGTCAGGAACGATGCGAGCACCGCTAATTAATCAGGAGATTTATCCAAAGACTGAGCGCGGCAACATTCCACTTCGAGTTGGAGTTGGTGGAACTCCTGAGTCGGTTGTAAGAGCTGCAAGACTTAATGCCAAATTAGCAATTGCCATCATTGGCGGTGATCCTGCTCGCTTTGCTCCATTTGCAGATCTCTATCGAAGTTCAATGAATGAGTTTGCTCATCCAATTCGCCCTATCTCTATTCACTCACCTGGTCATATTGCTGCCTCGCAGGAGATTGCAATCGAGGAGCTCTGGCCACATTATCAAGTGATGTTTGGACGTATTGGCAGAGAGCGCGGCTGGGGTCAGGTCACAAAAGAGCATTTCATCAATGAGGTTAAATACGGATCTTTCTATGTTGGAACACCTGAGCAGGTAGCAAGAAAGATTGCCTATGCGATGAAATCCATAGGAGCTGAGAGATTTGATTTCAAATATTCAAATGGACCTATGGCGCACTCTAAATTGATGAATTCAATTGAGCTCTATGCCACCAAGGTTGTTCCTATGGTCAAGGAGATATTAAGCGCCGATAGAGAAGCAAGCATCGCTACCTCAAGGTGATATCTTTTAGATAATGAAGCGCGTAATTGCCCCTTTGAGAGACTTTCTCCATAGAGAGTCATCTAGCGGCACGCTAATTCTTATCGCTTCAGCCTTTGGCTTAATTGCAGCAAACTCTGGTCTTGCCGATACTTATTTTGCTTTTCTAGATTTTAAATTCCAAATAGGGCCATCAAGCCTTGAATTAGATTTCACCATATTAAAGAGCATCAACTATTTACTTATGAGCCTCTTCTTCTTTGTCGTAGGCCTTGAGATTAAACGAGAGCTAACTTCAGGCCATCTTGCATCATTTAAAGCAGCAGCAGCTCCGCTATTTGCAGCAATTGGCGGGATGAGCTTGCCTGCAATTATTTATCTTGCAATTGCTGGGGGAGTGGAACCAAATGGTTGGGCAGTTCCGGTCGCCACTGATATTGCACTTGCTGTTGGACTTCTTGGATTAGTTGGAAGTAGCGCGATCGCCTCGCTTCGATCATTTCTACTAGCGCTAGCTGTAATTGATGATATTGGAGCGATATTAATTATTGCCCTGGTTTACTCAACAGGTGTAAATCTCTCCTGGGGCCTTGCAGGCCTCCTTACAATCTTTGCCATTCTAGGATTTAAAAAACTTGGTAGCCAATCAATATTTGTCTTTCTTCCTCTAGGGCTTTCGCTCTGGTATTGCTCATCTAGATTTGGAGTACATCCAACTATTGCTGGAGTTATCTTGGGCCTGCTGACGCCAAATACTCCAAAAGCTAATTCAAAGGTGATTGATAGCGAGGATGGCTCGGTATCTGTGATCGAATATTTAGAGAGCAAATTACATCCAATTAGTAGCTATCTAATTGTGCCAATCTTTGCCTTTGCCAATACTGGAGTTGAGGTGTCTAGCAAGTCAATTAATAGCGCTATTAACTCAGTAATTGCATGGGGAATCTTCTTTGGTCTAGTGATCGGAAAACCTCTTGGAGTCCTGCTTGCAACTATGGCGGCGAGAAAGATAAAAATCGCCGAGTATCCGCAAGGTGCAAGAAATCTAGATCTGATTGCCACGGGAAGCGCGGCAGGTATTGGTTTTACTGTGGCGATATTTATTGCTCGCCTAGCCTTTGATAGCCCAGAGATTGTTGATCTAGCAATCTTTTCAGTGATAGTTGGATCTGTAGTTAGTGGCTTGATAAGTCTTCTAATCTTTAAAACTATAAAGCCAGCAAAGCTCTAATTTTTAGCGATCCAGCCCCAAACCGATTCTGCTCCTGAGTGGCCAGTTAAGAAGATATAGACCAGAGCCAAGATTGCAGAGAGGGCAAGGAGAATTGAAACTAGCCTTCTTACAAGAGGCGAGCCAATACCAGCGCCAGTTTTATCCATCCGATATCGAATGAATAGCAGAATTAAAAGTGGAATGAATGTAAATGGCGCGATTTCACCATAGCTCTCATGTCGTTCAACTTCCTTGTTGATTCTTTCTTGAAAAGATTCACCACTTGCTTTGGCTAAAAATAAAGTGAGCTGTGAAATCACCGCAAGAACTAAAACTGGCAATCCATATCGTCTTGAAAAACTTGGCCAGTAGGACATAGCAAGCGCGGCCAAGGCCACTAATGGAACTAGAACTATTGGAGCATGTGAAGCTAGAGGGTGAAGTGGAAGCCCAGCAATGAGATCAAAAGGTCCACCTAGATCATCGCCATTAAGTAATTTCATAGCGATAAGTATAGAGAGAGGCTAGATTCCTGCTGCGTGACCTTCGCACCTTGGGTCAGAGCCTGCGATATAGGTCCCATTTGGCAGGACTTCCAACAATTGCACGGCAGAGCCATGGCCATAGGCAGAGAGCTCTTCAACGCTATGCCCCTTTTCTTTCAGGGATTGTTGAATCTCTTTTTCTACTCTATTTTCAATCTGCAACACCCCTTCATATCTCTCATCGAGTGATGATCCACCTGCTTTATTTAAATGTTGCCAGCGAGGAGCTTCAGCATTTTCTTGTGGATTCATCTTGAGATCAATTGCATTAACAATTAATTGGAAATTACTCTGCACTTGAATATTTGCCCCAGGGGTTCCTCCCATAAAGGCAAGTGAGCCATCAGCTCTTGTTGCTGACCATGCATTGAGAGTGTGAGCTGGGCGCTTTCCAGGGGCAATAAAGTTTGGTGATTTTGGATCAAGTGAGAATCCAGTTAAGCGATTATTAAGCAGGATGCCAGTGCCAGGAATTACCCATGAAGCGCCAAAGCCATGAAAGACGCTTTGAATCCAAGAGAGGGCATAGCCATCCCTATCTGCTACTAGAAAATAGGTGGTATCACTTCCCTCGCTAGAGATTGAAGGCTCCTTCAAATTTGCTTTAGCTAGATCTATCTGGCTTCGTCTCTTATTGATACTTGCAGCTGAGAAGAGCTCATCAAGGTTTATATCGATATGTTCTGGATCTCCGAGCAGTTGATAGCGATCTGCAAAGGCAATCTTTTTCGCCTCAACCATTAAGTGAATTCGATCTGCCGCATCGATATTTGCTAGATCAAAACCTTCTGCAATTAATAACTCCTCCAGCAGAATCATTCCTTGACTTGGTGGGGGCTGGCCGTGAATCATGTAATCGCGATATTTAACGCTTAATGGCGGTAGAACTCTAGTTCTATGCTCTGCTAAATCTCTAAGGCTAAACCAGCCGCCACTTGCCTCAACTAATTTTCTGGCGATCTCTCCTTGATAGAAGGCCTCCTGCCCCTGCTCGGCAATGGCTTCTAGGGAGTCTGCTAAATCGCTTTGGATTACTAAGTCACCGATTTTTAGGTTGGTATCGATACCAAGGCTTTGAAAAACTTGAGTATCTGGAAACATCTTAAGATGCCCTGCAATTCGCTTAACAAATCCAGTGTTGGCAGCAAAGCCATTTCTTGCATAATCAATAGCTGGGGCCAAAATTTGATCCATCGATAAAAGGCCAAACTCCTTATGTATTTCAAACCAAGTTGAGACAAGGCCTGGAACAGTGGCGCTCTTATATCCATGATGATCGATTTCATCTTTGAATTGATCGGCGCTAGCGCTATGGGGAGCCTCGCCACTTCCATTAAATGCTAAATTCTTCTTTCTTGCCGCGTTATGGGAGATAACAAATGCATCTCCGCCAAGATGAGATGCGCCAGGTTCAACAACTGCTAGGACCGCACTAGTTGCAATTGCAGCATCACCTGCAGATCCACCTTTAGTAAGAATCTCGATACCAGCAGAGACTGCAAGTGGTTGACTTGCAGCAACGATGCCGCCTCTTGCATACACAGGGGAGCGATGTGTGCTCTGGTTCATAAAGTTAAGGGTATAGGCTCTGCGTTATGTCTAGTGTAAAAATTGAATTTAAAGATTTAAGTAAGCGCTACAAGGACGTTTTAGCGGTTTCCAACTTCTCAGCCCAAGTTCAATCTGGCCGGGTCACCGGCTTTTTAGGACCTAATGGTGCGGGAAAGAGCACTGCGCTGCGCTGCCTTCTAGGTCTAGTCAATCCAACTGGGGGAAGCGCTGAGATCAATGGCGGCTCATATAGCCAGCTACAAGATCCAATTCACAAGGTGGGAGCAGTACTAGATAGTAGAGGCTTTCATCCAGGGCTAACTGCAAAGCAGAACTTGAAAATTATGGCAAGCGCATCAGATATCAACTTCTCTCGCATAGATGAGGTTTTAGAGCTAGTTGATCTAGCAAGCGCTGCAAATAAGAGAACTAAAGGATTTTCACTCGGAATGAAGCAGCGTCTCTCACTTGCAATAGCGATGCTTGGAGATCCTGAGATTTTAATTCTTGATGAACCGGCAAATGGCCTTGATCCACTTGGAATTGTCTGGCTCCGTGAATTTCTCCAGAAGTTAGCGGGTGAGGGAAGAACAATTCTTGTCTCTTCTCATCAATTGGCAGAGATGCAAAATACTGTTAATGATGTTCTGATTATTAATAAGGGAGTATTGGTTGCGCAGGGCACTATAAAAGAGATCTGTAAAGGAAAATCTCTAGAGGAAGCTTTCCTAGAGTTAACTTTAAGGAAGAGTGCATGAGCACCTTACTCAAATCAGAGCTTCGTAAATTAATTTACTTAAGAGCTAATTGGCTCTTGCTTCTTTGGAGCGGGTTATTTGCAGCCCTTGGCACAGTTGCACCGATTTTGGTTCTCAATTCAGATAATGGGCCAGGACGAGGCGTATTTTCAGGCACTGAGACTCAAGAGGGAATCAACGCTGTCTTCGCCAATGCTGCTGGTGGATATTTATTTGCCTTGATTCTTGGCATATTGATTATGACTAATGAATATCGCCATGGCACAGCGGTAGGAACGTTTCTAGTAACGCCAAAGCGAAGCACAGTCTTAGTTGCAAAGTTGATTGCAGCAAGCCTTGCTGGGCTTGTGATTCAGCTCTTCTCTTTTCTCTTTGCGATAACTTCAGGGTTTATCGCACTAACCTTCTTTGAACCCCATGCTCCAGTTCCAGCAGAGCTGCTATTTAAGGTCTTTAGGGCATCAGCTATCTCAGGGCTAGTTCTGGGAATTGTGGGGGTTGGACTTGGAGCTTTAGTAAAGAATCAGATCGCAGCTGTAACAGGTGCAGTTATCTGGACTCTAATTGTTGAAGGTCTAGTCGTTGCATTTGTGGAATCAATTGGAAAGTATCTTCCAGCCGGGGCCATTACAGGTCTTGTCGATGTTGATTTTGGAGAAAATGACTTTAATTTCAGCATTGAAAATTACTTAACCCCCGGGCCAGCAACCCTTGTACTCTTGGGCTATGCGGCGCTATTTTCACTCATCGCGATGAGAACAACTCTCCGTCGCGATTTAGATTAGGAGTAAATATGTCTAAAGAGGTCTTTGCTACTTATCTAGATGATGTTGCAAGAGTTCAAGAATTCTATGGCGCCTTCTCATCAAGACTTGATAATGTGCCAAGTGATGGTGGCTGGAGCGCATCGCAGTGTCTCGCTCATATCTGCGATACTGAGATTTCACTATCGCTTCGAGTGCGAATGATGCTAACTAGTGATAACTACCAATTCTTGGCTTGGGATGAAGATGCTTTCGCTGCTATTAAGAAAGACCGAGATGCGAAAACAAGCGTTGAGACTTTTGCAGCCCTTCGGAGAAATAATTTAGATCTGCTCACTGGCCTTCCTGCCGATAAATTAGAGCGCCTGGGGGTAAAGGCAAATGGTGAGCCAATTAAATTAATCGATTACCTTGCTTACATGTCCAAACATATTAAGGCTCATCTGGAGCAAGCAGTAGCGGCTAGTCGTTAAAGCTTCACCCAAGCTTTATTTTCATAATGTTGCCAAGAACTCTTTACTTTAAAACCAAGTTTTTCATAGAGCCTAAGTGCTCCTGATTCATTGCCGGTATCAACGTTGAGCTCAAGTGATTTACGAGAAATGGATGAGTAGTAGGCAAAGGCCCAACGTAGCATTAACTCTCCATAACCATTTCCTTGTTGACTCTGAATAACTCCAATTCCATCAACAAATCCTGCTCCTACATCTTTTTTAATATCGCTGCACTCAATAAAACCAACTGCTTGCCCTTCGAGATAAAGGACCCAGCGAGCATTTAGATCGATTCCAACTGCCTTATCAATCATCGCCTTCCATTCCTCATAGGGGCGTGGCACAAAGCCGAAGTGTTTACTAAATGAGTCTTGATGAGTGGTCCACCAAATCTTCTTTTCATCTTCATCAATCAATCGCATCTCTAAGCCGCTTTCAAGCTTGGGATAGGCGTGATTAGTGATCTCAGCTTTTAGGCCGTGATAGGTGCGAAGTAGGGTAAATCCTCGATTAGTTAGAGCTTGGATATAACCCAGATCTTTGGAATTGGTTCCAATCCATAGATCAAAATCTCTACTTATACCTTGAGCAATTCCTAGCGTTACCTCAAGACTTGCCGCCTCAAGGTTGGCGCCAGGTCTCTGCCAAGTATCGCCGTAGATTCTCTTTCGAGAATTATCGTTATGCACGGTGATAAAAGCTTGGGCCTTGCCACTTGCTCTATCTATTACTTTGCGCGCCTCAACTGAATCGATATACCCATTGAGAATCTCCTCAGCCTCAGTTTGGCCTACAGATTCAGCCCCTGGGGTAAAGAATTGATCAGCCAAACTCATTGTTTCGGCAAGTTCATTTGCATCATCAAGGGTTGCTACCTCAATGCTTAAATCTGCAGGAATCACAACGTTATATTACTATCGCGCTATGAGAAAACTTACCCTCCTTATCCTTGCTGCCCTGTTAAGTGGGTGTGCTACCGGCGATAGTTCTAATACTTCATTTAGCGCAGATGATCAGATGTTTGCTGCCATGATGATTCCTCATCACGAGCAAGCAATAGAGATGGCAGATATTGCTCTAGGAAAATCAACTAATCCTGAAATTCTTGCTTTAGCAAATGAGATAAAAGCAGCGCAAGGTCCTGAGATTGAACAGATGAAGAGTTGGGGTTCATCAAAGAGCGGTTCGCATGCTGGACATATGATGGATGAGGGAATGCTTACAGATGATGAGATGGCTCAATTGAAAGGCGCTAGTGGAGCTGAATTTGATCGCCTATTTCTTGAAGGAATGATTAAACATCATCAAGGAGCAATCCAAATGGCAGATATGGTTATTGATTCAGCAAATGAAGAAGCAGCTTTACTTGGCAAGGCTATTGTTGAATCACAGAGCGCAGAGATAGAGAGAATGAGGAAATTACTAACTCGGTAGTCTAAACTCGAGGATATGAGTCAGATTCTTCCCCTCGGGCATGATTTCACTCGAATCTGGTCTGCCAGCCTTATTACCAATCTAGTTGATGGAGTTCTCCGTCTTGCCGCCCCACTTCTTGCAGTTTCACTAACCCAAGATCCAATTTTAATTGGGGCGCTATCTGCTCTTGGATTACTGCCCTGGCTATTTTTTGCTATCCCTATCGGGGCAATGGTTGATCGATTTGATCGGCGCAAGGCGCTGATTTTAGGAAATATTTTAAGAGCGCTAATCGCTCTCTTTATCGCCTTTGCTGTCTCTCAAGGCTTTATCAACATCTGGCTGCTATTAATCTCAGTCTTCTTCTTTGGAATCTGCGAAGTCCTAGTTGATACCACCTCGCAGGCGGTATTGCCTCAAATTCTTGATAAATCTAATTATGAGCGGGGTAATTCTAGGCTCCAGATTTCAGAGGTAATTGTCTCTCAATTTGCAGGAGCGCCACTTGGTGGCTTGATTTATGCCATCTCTATTGCGCTTCCTTTTTTCTTCTCAACTACTGGATTCATTTTGGCAGGGCTATTAATCCTTCTCTTTCCTTTTGAAAATGAGATAAATG
>CAKZXY010000025.1 GCA_937883945.1 uncultured Clavibacter sp.
CAGATAATGTTGTTAATTTCCAACATGATAAGAATAAATTAATTTCTGCTTTCGCCCACATTTTTAGCTGATACCTGCTTAGATAACCCCTTAGAAGTAAAAGGAGAATAGATGGCAATGACTGAAGCGGTTAAAGATGAGCTGAGTAGGCTATCTATAACCAAGCCTTGTTGTCGTAAATCTGAGGTTTCTTCACTGCTCAGATTTGCTGGCGGCCTTCATGTAGCCGCTGGAAAGATAATTGTTGAGGTTGAATTAGATACTGCACAAACAGCCAGCCGGTTGCGTAAAGATATTGCTGAGGTCTTTGGACATGAGAGTGAATTATCAGTTGTCTCCGCTAGTGGAATTCGCAAAGGCTCTCGCTATATTGTTCGAGTTTTAGCAGATGGTGATGCACTTGCTCGACAAACAGGATTAGTTGATGCTAGCAATCGGCCGATTAGAGGCCTGCCACCGCAAGTTGTTTCTGCAGCTATTTGTGATTCTGAAGCAGCATGGCGCGGAGCATTTCTAGCGCATGGCTCACTTACTGAGCCAGGAAGGTCTTCTGCACTTGAGATTACTTGTCCTGGACCAGAATCAGCATTGGCTTTAGTTGGCGCAGCTAGAAGATTAGGAATTACTGCAAAAGCTCGTGAGGTGCGCAGTGTTGATCGAGTTGTAATTAGAGATGGTGATGCTATTGGCGCGCTACTTACAAGATTAGGTGCACATGAAACAGTCCTAGCTTGGGAAGAGCGAAGGATGCGAAGAGAGGTTCGAGCAACTGCAAATCGATTAGCAAACTTTGATGATGCAAATCTACGCAGATCCGCTAGAGCTGCTGTTGCAGCTTCAGCGAGAGTGCAAAGAGCGATGGAGATCCTTGGTGCTGAAATCCCAGATCATCTAAAAGAAGCAGGTGAACTTCGGGTTAACCATGGGCAAGCAAGTTTGGAAGAATTAGGTTCACTTGCAACTCCACCAATGACAAAAGATGCAATTGCTGGGCGAATTAGGCGATTA
>CAKZXY010000026.1 GCA_937883945.1 uncultured Clavibacter sp.
TAGCTGACATAACAAATATCCCTTCATAACTTTCTATAAGGGGGTATTACCGATTAACGGTGAGATACCCGCGCTTGTCGTTACGACTTTCGTAGCGACCTGGTCTTCACCCGGAGCACCCCACCGCGGTGGAGGGTTGCCGTCCAGTTAGCCGGGGCTTAATGCTGGAACTCTTGACCTAGGGCGGACTTTAGAAAACTTAAGGTAAAAAGTCCATCTCAACACTTGCCATGCCATGGGCCTGGGCCACTGCTTTATAGGTGATCTCGCCATTATGGACATTTAGCCCCTTAGAAAGGCCAGGGTTTTCAGATAGCGCCGCCTTCCAGCCCTTATTGGCAAGTGCTAGCGCGTAAGGCAGGGTGGCATTTGAAAGTGCGTAGGTGGAGGTTAGGGGCAGGGCACCTGGCATATTCGCAACACAGTAAAAGATGCTCTCATGAACCTTAAATGTGGGATCTGCATGCGTTGTCGCCTTTGAATCCTCAAAGCAACCACCTTGATCAATTGCAATATCAACTAAGACTGAGCCCTTCTTTAACTGCGAAACCAATTCATTGCTAATTAATTTAGGAGCCTTTGCGCCATGAATCAAAACAGCTCCGATGATTAAATCTGATGCAAGAGCTTCTTGCTCTATCTCATGGGTATTTGAAACTAAAGTCTTTACCGCTCCATTAAATATCTGATCTATATAGGCAAGCCTGCTCTGATTTAAATCAATAACAGTTACATCAGCTCTCATACCTAGAGCAATCGTTGCTGCCGCAAGACCTGCAGTTCCTCCACCAAGGATTAATACCTTTCCAGGTCTAACCCCCGGAACTCCTCCAAGTAATACTCCTCGCCCTCCAGCGCTTGCCTGGAGCGCTGCTGCTCCAACTTGTGGAGCCATACGCCCTGCAACCTCACTCATTGGAGCAAGTAGTGGAAGAGTTGAATTCAACTCAACTGTTTCATAAGCAATTGCTGTAATGCCGCTTTTGATTAGCGCATCAGTGCAATCCCTTGATGCTGCAAGATGAAGATATGTGAAGAGAACTTGGCCAGCTCTCATCCTCTGGTATTCCCCAGCGATTGGCTCTTTAACTTTTAAGATTAATTCAGATTCAGCCCAGAGTTGATCGGCCGAGGAAAGTATTGTTGCCCCAACGTTTTTATAGTCATCATCTGAGATTGCGCATCCAAGACCAGCTGAGCTCTCAACTAAAACTTTATGCCCTTGACGGATAAATTCCCTAGCTCCTGCTGGGGTTAGAGAGACTCGATACTCATGGTTCTTTATCTCTTTTGGAACGCCAATGTTCACCTCTAGATAGTACCTGAGAAAAGCTCACTACAAATTTTGGGGTGTAGCTCACTTCGCATCTGGGCAAATGAGTTAGGAGCCCAACCCGAGTTAAAGACCTGCCTAAGTAATTTACTCATCGCATAAGATGCATCATCGCCCTCTGCTCTATCTAAAGCTCTCTGCGCAAGCGCCCCATCACCGCGTTCATAGGCAACGGCTGCAAATAAATTAGCAACTGGGGCGATGTAGCCCTTTGGCGCAATTCGAAGTAACCAGCGCCAGGCTGTGAAGTAAAGATCAAGGCTGTCAGCGCTCACACTTCCGAGTGCGTAATCTCTAACCTGCAAATCTTTTAGGCGAACCAAAAGTAGCGCTATCAACTCTTTATCTCTTACTACGCCATGGGTTTTAAACTCCGCCATAAATTCATTTACAGCTCTAGCCCCTTGCCTCTGTAGCTCCAATGGCTCTTGGTCATAATCAATTTCATCTATCTTGGTAAGTAATTTGATTAACTCCTGATCTACTTGTATTGGTGAGATAGATTCAATTAATTGATCAAGAGTTCTAAAGGGAATTGGTCTGCCCGCAGCTACTTGTTCGGCAGCAATTCTGGACTCAATCAAATCAGGGACGCTATTTCCCTCTACTGGACAACAAAGTAAATCTTCACAGATTAGCGAGCGATAACGCTCTTGCTCAACTGTTATTACCTCTCGAAGGCTAAGGCCATAGTTAGTAATAGCGGAAAGAATTATTGAGATGACCTCATTTTGGCTCTCCCCGATTTCAGGGCTATAAAAGATGGCGATAACCGATTCAGCGTTATCTCTGGATAGGTGCGAGGTTAGAAGCCTTAACTCATCTGCGCCAATCTGATCTGGAAAATCTATTCGAATTGCCATAGCAATTGCATCGCTATTGAGGCTCAATAGCACTATTGAATCGGTTGGATTAAACCCAATTAAAAAGGGAACGGCTGCAATAAGATCTTTAGGAGTTGTAAGAGTTGTCATAGGCAAAGCATCTTGGGACCGATAGATCTATGTTTTTTCAATCTGGAGAATTGTTGATAACTATCCTCTGTAGATACCTCGGGCAGGTCTAATCTCTAGATCTCTTCTCACCTTCTGCACAATCACTCCATCAACTGGCGCACTAAGAGAACCTGCTCTCCATAAACCGCTCCAGGTAGTGGTTAGTTCCACTTTCTTCTGACCCGAACTTTTATAGGTATTTTCAATTAGCATTAACGGGTATGGGGCGCCAGCAAGCCTGGTGCCATCTCCAAACTCCCAGAGGAACTCAGGAGTTAGGTGAATTGTTATTGGGGTGCCAAGAACTACAAGTACTGTGGTGAAATGTAAGGGAGTATTAGTTAAAAAGTTAACGCTCTGATTTACCAAGATGTTTTCTAAAGGTTGTGTAATTATCTCTCCCCTAGGAATTAAGCTCTTCACTTGATCGCTAATTTGAGATCCAGAAATTCTCTTCACTCTTGGCTTTGGTGAAGGTTTTGGCCCTA
>CAKZXY010000027.1 GCA_937883945.1 uncultured Clavibacter sp.
TGCCATGAATTCCAAATGCGCTCTTATCTCCTCGAACAAGGCAGAGAGTTTTATCTGCATTTACTCTTGCAAGAGCGCTGCCCTTTTCAGAGTGAAGAACTACTCCAGTGTGAACTGGAAGATCTTTAACCTCAGGAGCGCTTACCTTCTCGCCAGCATAGAGAGCATCGATAGTTTTACTTCCAACGCTTACCTCAGCCATTCCAGTCCAACCGCTACTTGGCGCAAGCTCTGCGCGATACTCATCAGCGCTTACTCCAACAGCTGATGCTTTAACTCTTAAGGGAAGATCTTTAGTAACTAGAACAACATCTTTTCCTTCACTTACTAAATTTCTAGCAACAGCTAAAATTCTTGAATCATTTGTGCCATCACGCAGGAATCCATGAGGCAGAGATGAAGTATCTGTATGGTTCAACTCAACTGAGAGAGTTCCTCCGCTTGCTGTGATCTTTAGCGGTTTATCAAGCCTTCCATGGGTAACTCTTAAATCATCAAGTTTTCTTAACGCCGCTCTGGCAAAGTATCCAAGTTCTGGGTGATCTCGCTTTGATTCAAGCTCTCCTATTACCGCTATTGGAATGATGATTTCATGCTCATCGAAGCGGAAGAAGGCGGAAGGGTCTGCTAACAGGACGCTGGTATCTAGAACGTAGGTCTTGCGACCTTCGGAGCTAGCGCGGGCCACGGAACTCCTTGCTTATTCTGTTGTTATAGAGCTTTTTCCGCCTGAATTAGGCAGATTTGCCGGGGAAGTACCACGAGAAAAAGGTAAGTCCTAGAGGCCTTGAAATCACGCGACACGCTCAAGTTCAACTTGAGGTTTTAACTACCTGCCTAGACGTCGCTCTCTCATCGAATAGGCGCGAAGTGCTCGAAGAAAATCAACCCGACGAAAATCTGGCCAGTAAGCCTCACAGAAATAAAACTCAGATTGATGGCTCTGCCAGAGCAGAAACCCGCCAAGTCTTTGTTCCCCTGATGTTCTAATTACCAACTCAGGATCTGGTTGCCCTGCAGTGTAGAGATATTGATCAAGTGAGTTCACCGTTAATTCATCTCTTATTTGCGCGATATCTTTTCCAGCTCTCGTTGCTGAATCTAGATAGTTCTTAACAGCATCAACTATCTCAAGTCTGCCGCCATAGCCAATTGCCACATTAACTTTTAGACCAGCGATGCCTGAACTCTTAGCCTCAATTCGCTTTAGCTGTTCTTGGAGTTTCTCTGGCAGTAGTTCAAGAGAGCCTAAGACCTTAATGCTCCATCTACCAGTATCGCCAAGGGACTCAACGCTTGATCCAATAATCTGCATTAAAGAATCTAGCTCTTGGGGGCTTCGTTTTAAATTATCACTTGATAGCAGCCATAACGTCACTACATTGATCTCAGTCTGCTCGCACCAGGTGAGCAGCTCAATAATTTTGCTAGCTCCCGCTCTATGGCCATGAGCTGATGAGGTGTCGCCATTTAGTGATGGATTCTCTTTTGCCCACCTTCTATTGCCATCTAAAATCACAGCAATATGGCGCGGGGTTCTGCCTAGATCAAGCTTTGCAAGTAAACGCTTTTCATAGAGGGGATAGAGCGCTGACTTGATTAGAGTTTTGGCTCTCATGAGAGTGGAAATTGCCTCATAACTCGCCGCTCAGCAATAAATGAAGCTATTGGAAGGGTCCCTGCCAAAATGAATAAAATCATTCGCTTGATAGTAAAGCGAGCCCTTGCGGTGAAGTGAATCGCTGCAAGGACATAGAAGGCATAGATATAGCCATGGACAAAGGGAATCCATTTAACCTTTGCCTCTAAATCTGGATTATCAAGTAAATAGACCACTGGAAGTTCAACAAACCAGAGCAGAAGCGACATGATTCCAGCTGCTATCGCCATGAAGCGATATCTCTTAATTACCCCGTTCATTGCCCTGCCTCTTTCGTGATACTTGGTAGAAGGGTAAGAAAAGTACTACCAATGCCATGAGCCACCAAATAACGACATAAGAGATATGTTGCCAGTAATAACCAGGCACGCTCGGCTTTGCTGGATCTAGCTCTGGGCGGTTAACTTCAATTTCTATCCCATCAATACTCTCACTTTGAGCTAAGACAAAACCATCAAAGAGTTTTTGATCATAACTTGCCACTAGTAGCGCTGGATCGATTCTGCTTAAAGTAGTTGAGCTCTTGCCTGCTCGATCATCAAATTGTCTATTAAATAGCCGGCCGGTGATATCAACTGCGCTAAGTGGAATTTCTGCATTAGAAGCACTTCTCACTACCAATATCGCCCCACCTGAATCAACTTGTAGTAGTCCAACAATCCAATCTGATCTAACTCCATATTTATCCTCTTGATTTGGGGCAATATATTGATCCAGATATTTACCACTAAAGCGAACTATTTGATTAATTGAGTCATCACTTAGATTCTCGCCAGGTGTTGCTACTTGGCTTAAGTTAATTACTGGTCTTTCGATATAAGGCCTTTGTAACTCTTGAAACTCTCCTGCCCGATCTAATTGCCAAAACCCAAGTCTTATAAACGTTGCACATAGGATCAGAACTATGAAAGCTGCGCCTATTTTACTGGGCAACTCTCTCTTACTTATTTTCATCATTTAGGCGACGCTGATCCATCCTCTTCCAACGTTTATAGAAACTTCTAAGCAAGAAAATCGTGGCTAGAGTTAGAAAAATCATCGTCATTGAGCCTGCAATACCGGCGTCATAAACTGTTGCTTCCATGTAATCATTCTCCCATGACTCAGGAGATAGGCAGCAACGAAGAGCTTCTCGCCCAGCGCTATGGGAAAAAGAGCTCAAATGCCTGGCGCTATATAGCAGCGCTGCTGCTACTAACCGCTCTTCCATGGTTAATTTGGAGCGCATGGCATCATTCAAATCCGCAGATTCGAGTTACTTTAATTAGTTTTCAAAATGAGCAAGATACTTCAATTGATATCACCTACCTGATTCAAAGGCGAGATCCATCACTTGCCTTAAATTGCACTTTGATTGCCAGGGACTTTGATAAGAATGTGGTGGGAGAAGTTGAGGTAGCTATCCCAAGTTCGAGCCAAGGCTCCCTCAAGAGAGATGACAGTATTCCAACCCGGCTAAGGGCGGTTAATGCCTCAGTTCTTAAATGTGATGCAATAGATCTCAAAGGTAAGTAACCTCTACGCCTATGAGTAAGAGTTGGTTGACCCAAGAAGCTGCAGATCGTCTCTCTGCCGAGCTTGCCAGCCTTGAAACAACTGGGCGCTCTGAGATTATTAAAAAGATTGAATCAGCGAGATCTGAAGGTGATTTAAAAGAAAATGGCGGATATCACGCAGCTCGTGAGGAACAGGGAAAGATTGAAGCT
>CAKZXY010000028.1 GCA_937883945.1 uncultured Clavibacter sp.
CAGATTGCTAGAGCAATATCGATAGAGCCGAAGCGGATAACTAAACTCTTATCTCCCGAGCCAAAGTTTCTAAACTCATCAAAGACGCCATAATTTGGTAGATGGTGTTTGACATATTTACCAACAATCTTGCCTTGATAGATTGCAGCTAGAGCATTCTCAGGTTTTTCATCATGATCGAGATATCCGATAATCACTAAAAGCTCGCCGCCACCAATTTTCTCTATCTGCTCTGCTAGCTCATTAATTCTCTTTCTAGAGGCGCTTTGAAATGCAGGCCTTAGAGCAAGATCCTCAACTGGATATCCAGTTAAAACCATCTCGGAGAAGAGAACTACATCAACTCCGCTAACTAGCGCCTCTTTAACTGCGCCAAGAATTAATTGGCTATTGCCCTCTAAATCACCAAGGACAGGATTGATCTGGGCCATAGCGATTCTAAGAGGAGCGCTCTTGGCTGTAGGCATAGTTCAAGAGTACCGATAGACTCGCACTTGTAATCCCGGGGACCGCACTTGGCCTCGAGGAAGGAAAGTAAATGGCCCGCTATACCGTTTTAGATCTAGCTGCCTGGAAGAAATCAGGTAAGCCCTTTGCCATGCTCACTGCCTATGACTCAACGATGGCCTCAGTCTTTGATCAGGCCGGGGTGCCGATACTGCTTGTTGGAGATAGCGCAGGTAATAACTTTCTAGGCCATGAGAACACCATCCCAGTTACCTTAGATGAATTAATCTCGCTCTCTCGAGCGGTAGTTAAAGGCTCAGAGAGAGCGCTGGTAATTGCTGATCTTCCCTTTGGTTCTTATGAAGCATCAACCCAGTTAGCGCTAGAGAGCAGCATTAGATTATTGAAAGAGGCAGGTGTTGCCGGGGTAAAACTTGAGGGCGGAGTGAGAGTTTGCGAGCAAGTTAGAGCTCTAGTTAGTAGTGGAATTCCAGTTATGGGCCATCTTGGAATGACCCCGCAATCTGTTAATGCCTTTGGCGGCTTTAAAGTTCAAGGAAGAGATAGCAAGGCAGATGAGATCATCAAAGATGCTCTAGCTCTACAGGAAGCAGGGGCCTTTGCAATTGTTCTTGAATTAATTCCTGCGAAATTGGCAGCGGAGCTAACAAAGGTTCTATCGATTCCAACTATTGGCATTGGCGCGGGGATTAACTGTGATGGCCAAGTTCTAGTCTGGACCGATCTAATGGGGCTAACTCCAAAGCCGCCACGTTTTTCAAGGGCCTATCTAAATCTGCGCCAAGATATGGTTGCAGCTGTTGGCAGATGGATTTCAGATGTTGAGTCAGGCTCCTTCCCCTCTACTAAAGAGAGCTTTGACTAAGATAAGACGTGCGCAAATACGCCATTGATTTAACTCCTATAAAGAAGTATCGCGACTTTAAGCTGCTCTTTACCGCAGGGCTTTTTTCCTACTTCGGCTCAATGATCACCTTCGTTGCCCTGCCGTTTCAAATCAAAGAGCTAACCGGCTCCTTCTGGGCGGTGGGTCTAATTGGAGTTGTCGAGATTATTCCGCTTATTGTCTTTGGCCTCTATGGCGGGGTCTTAGCTGATTACCTAGATCGAAAGAAGATGATCTGGTTTACCGAATTTGGCACCCTTATTGCTACCTCAATTCTCTTAATTAATTCACTACAAGAAGAACCTAGCGTTATCTTGATCTTTGTTATCGCCGCAATTTTCGCTGCTTTAAGCGGGCTAAAACGCCCTAGCCAGGATGCGATTTTGCCAAGGCTTGTAAACCATGATGATCTGCCAAGTGCCAGCGCACTTATGAGCCTTAGATGGCAATTTGGCGGAATCGTT
>CAKZXY010000029.1 GCA_937883945.1 uncultured Clavibacter sp.
AAAACTTGGATATGTTCAATTCTTATATAACAATGCGAATGGACAGAATACCCATGATATGGCAAGAGCTGATATTCAGAGGAGGGTAAGAACTATTGGTTATTATTACAATGAACAAATTAGAGATAGATTTACTGAACTTGGACTTCATGATTGGGCATACGAAGAAAATCCCAATGCTCCATTAAATTCTATCCCACGATATGGAGATGCTGAAATGGCAGCAAATATAGTTTATAATGAAAATGAATAATATTTTTGCAAAAATATGGGTTCACAACAGAGAAGTCGACCTTATGGTCGACTTCTTGTTGGATAGAACCAAAGAAGTAGAGCCAGTAAGAGAGCATATTTAAACGCGGGAATGCGACATCTGCTGCGCCGATTTGTAGCGGCATAATCACATTCGCAAAACCGACAAAGAGCGGCGTTGCAAACATCAATAACATGATGGTGCCATGCATCGTGAAGACTTGGTTATATTGCTCTGAGCTTAAAAACTGCATCCCTGGACGGGTTAGCTCAGCTCTTAGAAGAAGAGCCAAGATGCCGCCAATTAAGAACCACGCAAAAGATGTTGCTAGATAGAGATACCCAATAACTTTATGATCGGTGGAAGTTAATATCTTCACCGCCATTTTCCCCTTGCTCATTGGCTTAGGAGCATTTGGCATCTCATCTGAGGCTAAAGTGCGAGTGGCATATGTGGTCATGAGTTCACCTCAGCTTTGAGAGATTGGATATAGCTGTCATATTCACTAGGAGTAATCACCTTTACTGTAAATCTCATCTGTGAATGCTGTCTTCCACATAAAATATTACAAAATCCTCGATACTCACCTAACTCATTAGCGGTAAATTCCAGTTGATTAGTTACTCCAGGGATGTTTTGCATCTGGATCATGAAATCAGGGACCCAGAAAGAGTGGATCACATCAGATGCGGTGAAGGTAAATCTCACCTTCTCGCCAAGCGGCATGTAGAGCACTGGCGGTTGAGCTGGAGTTCCAGTAACAGTTGTTCCCTCGCCAGCCTCTTTATAGGTAAATTGCCAAGACCATTGAAAGCCATTGACCGTTACATCATGGAGAGCGGTACTGCTCTGAGGCGATAGCGCAACGATTTCGTTCTCTGCCTTCGCGGTATATCCAAAGAGAACTGCAACGATGATAAATGGAATTACTGTGTAGGCAACTTCTGCTGGAATGTTATATTGGAACTGACGTGGAAATGCCTCGCCTTCTCTCTTTCGATGAAAGAAAACTGGCCAGAGAATTAAAATCAAAGTGAAGGCTCCAACAATTGCTGCCGTTAACCAGGCCCCTTGCCATAAAGTGAAGGAGGCCTCATTAACGCTAGTAACTCCCCCGCGATATCCAATCCCAGTTAACTCCTCATTTGAGCAACCAGCTAAAAGCGGCAGAGAGGCTGCCAGGGCTAGTTTTCTCATTGGAGACATGGGCTAAGAATACTTGCGCCTCGCATCTGCGCCCATTAGGGGGTAGGTTTCTAAGGGTGTTGCCCATCACAGATATCGCCCCGGAAGATGACTTCCAGAGTGAGTTACCTCTTGAGCCTATGGCGCGCCAACATTTACTAGAACTCTTTGATTCTGCCTGGTTTGATCCTGCCAAAATCCATAGAAATTCAGCGCAGTTAAGAAATCTAATAAATGAAGCAAAGGAATCTATCTCCTCTCACCTTGGTATCGCTAGTAGCGAACTTGAAGTAGTTGGTGAATTAGGTTTTGGATTTCAAAGCGCTCTATCAGGGCTTTTAACGCAGAGAAAATCTAAATTCATCTATTCAGCAATCGATCGCCAAGTAATTCATGCCTTTGCAAGGCAACATCAAGAAAGGGGCGGCGAAATACTTGAGCAGAGCGTTGATTCAAATGGAATCATTGATTATCAGGTAGATGGCAGTAGCGAGATAACCCTAAGTTTTCAAGCAGTTAATAGAGAGACTGGGGTAATTCAGAGCGCTCCAAAAACTTCAGATAAAACTGCAGTTTTTGCTGATATGAGCTCTGCCTTTCC
>CAKZXY010000030.1 GCA_937883945.1 uncultured Clavibacter sp.
CGCCCTATGGCTCTCTGTTATGGCGCGTTTTTATTGGGGTTGTTGGCGGATTAATTACTGTCATTGGTTCAGCTCTTCTTTTTGCGCCAGGTCCTGGACTCTTAGTTCTTCTCGCCGGTCTTGGCATCTTGGCAACAGAGTTTGCATGGGCATCAAGGGCAATAAGACAGACTAAAAACATTGCAGAGAATTTTTCAGACAAAATTGGAATCCCGCTCTGGGTTAAATATCTCATTGCCGCACTTCTAACCCTGGCATCTCTGCTTGCAATTGCAATCTATTACAGCTGAAAACCTATCTCTTAAGGCCTTATCGGCCTAGGCTTTGGTAGCCTGATGTCATGTCGCCTGGTGAGATTGAAATAAGCGTTGATGGCGCATCAAGAAAAGTAGAAGCAGGGCTAAAAGTCACCCAAGTTTTAGAGCAGCTCTATCCAGATCAGATGAAGCCTGGAGCAGATGCCATTATTGTCTGCAAGATAAATGGAGAGCTAAAAGATCTCTGGAGCGATCTAGCAGATGGTGATGTAGTTGAATCTATATCGATTGGCTCAGATGAAGGACTTAGCGTTCTGCGCCACTCCACAGCGCATGTTCTTGCGCAAGCGGTGCAGGATGTATTCCCAGAGACCAAATTAGGAATTGGCCCTCCTATTAAAGATGGCTTCTACTATGACTTTGATCCAAAGAACCCTTTTACTCCAGATGATCTAATCAAACTTGAATCTGCGATGAAGAAGATAGTTAAAGATGGTCAGAGGTTTAAACGAAGGGTTGTTACTGACTCAGAGGCCTTAAGTGAACTATCTGGCGAGCCTTATAAATGCGAGCTAATTAAATTGAAATCATCTGATGCTGCAGATGGAGCTGGCGTTGAAGTGGGCCAAGGCGAACTTACGATCTATGACAATCTTGGCAGAGATGGAAAGGCGCTCTGGAGTGATCTCTGTAGAGGGCCTCATCTACCATCGACTAAGTACATCGCTACCTATAAATTAATGAGAAGCGCTGGAGCATATTGGCGTGGCTCTGAGAAAAATCCTATGTTGCAGAGAATCTATGGCACAGCTTGGCCATCACAAGAATCACTTGATGGCTACTTACATCTTCTTGCTGAGGCAGAGAAGCGCGATCATAGAAAACTTGGAGCAGAGTTAGATCTCTTCTCTTTTCCTGAAGAGATTGGTTCTGGCCTTGCAATCTTTCATCCTAAAGGTGGAGCTATTCGTATGGCGATGGAGGATTACTCCAGAAAACGCCATGAGGAGGAGGGATATGAGTTTGTCTACTCACCTCATTTAACTAAAGCTGCTCTCTTTGAAAAATCAGGCCATCTTCAATGGTATGCCGATGGAATGTATCCGCCGATGATTATGGATGAAGAACACCATAGCGATGGCACAATTAAGAGAGCTGGTCAGCAGTATTACATGAAGCCAATGAACTGCCCTTTCCATAATCTCATTTATCAGTCCAGCGCTAAGTCTTACCGTGATTTACCACTTCGATTATTTGAATTTGGAACTGTCTATAGATATGAAAAATCTGGTGTAGTTCATGGCATAACTCGAGCAAGAGGCTTTACCCAAGATGATGCCCATATCTACTGTAGTAAAGAGCAGATGGTTGATGAGTTAGATAGCCTCCTAACATTTGTTCTTAATCTCCTTCGTGACTATGGGTTAACTGATTTCTATCTGGAGCTCTCCACTAGAAATCCAGAGAAATCAATAGGGCAAGAAAGTGATTGGCAAGATGCAACCGCTGCTCTTGCAAGCGCTGCTGCAAAGCAGAATCTAGAGCTAGTTCAAGATCCTGGCGGGGCAGCCTTTTATGGGCCAAAGATTTCAGTTCAAGCAAAAGATGCCATCGGCAGAACATGGCAGATGTCTACCATCCAAGTTGATTTCCAACTTCCAGAGAGATTTGATCTTGGCTACACCGCATCAGATGGATCACGCGCTCGACCCGTAATGATTCATAGAGCTCTCTTTGGTTCAATTGAGCGTTTCTTTGGTGTGTTAACTGAGCACTACGCAGGAGCTTTTCCTCCCTGGCTTGCTCCAATTCAGGTTAGGGCGATTCCAGTAGCAGAGGCCTTCAACTCCTATCTTGAAAAGATAGTTGCAGATTTAAAGAAACTTGGCATAAGAGCTGAAATTGATGCCTCAGATGATCGAATGCAGAAAAAGATTAGAAATGCTCAGAATGAAAAGATTCCCTTTATGATGATTGCCGGAGAAGAAGATGCTAACTCCGGAGCAGTTTCATTCCGCTATAGAAATGGTGAACAGAAAAATGGTATTGCACTCTCTGATGCAATTGCTGAAATTCAATCTGCAATTAGCAATCGAAAGCAGGTTTAGCTCTCCATGAGTTTTGAATCAAGTGGGGGAGCAGGCATGCCTGATCGCTGGGAACGACTTTGGGCGCCGCACCGTATGGAGTATCTAAAGGGCGAGAATCGTCCGCTTGCGGGAAATAAAGTTACCTGTCCTTTCTGCGAGATACCGAAGATGAGCGATGAAGAAGGTCTGGTTGTTGCCCGCGGAACAAACGCCTACGTCGTTATGAATCTCTACCCGTATAACGCTGGCCACTTGTTAATTTGCGCATATCGCCATGTCGCTGATTTAACTGAACTTAGCGATGACG
>CAKZXY010000031.1 GCA_937883945.1 uncultured Clavibacter sp.
AAGGAAAAGAGATTGGCAAATCTCTATTTGAGGCGGAGTCAGTTGAATTAGTTAAACAAATACTAGATCGAGCAGAGAAATTAGGAGTAAGAGTTTTGCTTCCAAGTGATATCTGGGTCGCTCCAGCATTTGCTAATGACTCTCCAAGTTTGGTTAGCGCAGATCAGATTCCAAGTAATCAGATGGGTCTAGATATTGGCCCAGAGAGCGCACGTGCATTTGCCTCTGCAATTAACGAGTGCGCTACAGTCTTTTGGAATGGACCGATGGGAGTCTTTGAATTTCCTAATTTTGCCTCCGGAACCAAGATTGTCGCTCAAGCTTTGAGTGAAGTCTCAGGGTTATCAGTAGTTGGTGGCGGGGATTCAGCAGCTGCGGTGAGAGCTCTTGGCTTTAGCGATAGCGATTTTGGATATATCTCAACTGGTGGGGGAGCATCACTTGAGTACTTGGAAGGAAAACAGCTTCCAGGACTTATAGCCTTAAGATAAGCAAGTAGCCAACTAAGGAGTAGAGATGAGCACACGAAAACCATTGATTGCTGGCAATTGGAAGATGAATCTCAATCATCTTGAAGCAATTGCTGTTACTCAAAAGTTGGCATACTCACTAGAGGATCGCGACTTTGATGCAGTTGAAGTAGCGGTGCTGCCTCCATTTACAGATTTAAGATCAGTTCAAACTTTAGTTGATGGAGATCGTCTCAAGTTATCTTACGGAGCCCAAGATATCTCGCCAGAAAAGTCCGGTGCATTTACTGGCGATATTTCAGGAGCAATGCTAAAGAAACTTGATTGCACCTATGTTCTAGCAGGACACTCTGAGCGCCGAGCAATTCATGGCGAGAGTAATGAGTTAATAAATTCAAAGATACGCGCGATATTAGATAACGAGATGACCCCGATTTTTTGCATAGGTGAAGAGCTATCAGTCCGTGAATCAGGCGAGCATGTCTCCTATGTGCTTAACCAACTCCGCCAAGGTCTAAAGGGCTTTCATAAACCAGATTTAAAGAAAATAGTCTTTGCCTATGAGCCGGTATGGGCAATTGGAACTGGAAAGACTGCCACCCCTGATGATGCTCAAGAGGTATGCGCAGCTATTCGAGTAGAGCTTGCTGATATCGGAAGTGATGAGATTGCTCAGAACGCCAGAATTCTCTACGGAGGCTCGGTTAAGTCAGCAAATATTGTAGAAATTATGAGACAGAGCGATATCGATGGCGCTCTCGTTGGCGGGGCCAGCCTTGATGCCGAGGAGTTTGCCCGCCTATGCAAATTCCATCGGGTTCTCTAGCGCGCATAACGCCTAAATTCGTTAGTAATCACCGCCTTTAGGTAGTATTTGCCCCTTATTCAACCCAAGGAGAAAATAAGTGTCGTTAGCCCTCTCAATCCTTCTGGTTATTACCAGCATCTTGATGATTCTCTTAGTTCTGCTCCATAAAGGAAAAGGCAGCGGACTTTCAGATCTATTTGGCGGTGGAATGTCCTCTACTTATGGTGGCTCATCAGTTGTTGAGAAGAACTTAGATCGCATCACAATTGTTGTTGGCGGTCTATGGTTTGCCATCATCATCGCACTTGGCTTAGTTTTAAAATAAAAAGTTTTATCAATCTCTAGAAAAGGGAGCAAGTAAATGGCTGGTGGAAGTGCTATCAGAGGTTCACGCGTTGGCGCAGGCCCAATGGGCGAGGCAGAACGCGGCGAAGCTATTGCTCGCTTCCACGTTTCTTACTGGTGCCAAAATGGCCATGAGACAAAACCATCCTTTGCTGAAGATGGAACAGTTGTTGTTCCTGCTGAGTGGGATTGCCCAAGATGCGGTTTTCCTGCCGGGCAAGATAAGAACAATCCACCATCACCAATCAAGAACGAGCCTTATAAGACTCACCTAGCTTATGTAAAAGAGCGTCGCACAGAGGCTGAAGCTAAGAAGATTTTAGAAGCAGCGCTTAAGAAACTACGCGCTGAGGATGAAGATTAAATCTTTTCTGCCGCGCTAAGCAGTTCTGCAATACCTTGCTTTCGATTCTTTAAGTGAAAGCGAATCACGCTAAAGTCTCTACTAGATAACGCCTCCATATCACCGAGCGCTTGAGCCATAATCAAGGTTTCAAATCCAAAATCTCTTCCCGCAATTGGCCAAGCATTTTCATACTCTGCAGTAATTTGAATAAATGAACCAGTACTTGGTCCACCCTTATGGAACTGGCCAGTTGAATGGAGAAATCTCGGACCCCAGCCAAAGGTGGTGGGAAACTTTGATTTACTCTCAAGTAGTGGGGCTAGATCTTTGATTTGATCATCAGCGCCGCGGTGAAGATAGGCCATTATCGCTAAATAGCCGCGGGAGTTTGCAATGGCTTTTCCTAGGTAATGCTCCACTGATTTTTCTTGAAGACTTGAATAAATAGCGATATTTTCACTTTCAAATACTGGACTAATCTCTTCTCTTCCTTTACTCCATCTTGAAAGCAGGGCGCTGGTCTTCTCTTTAGCCTCTGTGACATTTGGTTGATTAAATGGGTCGACTCCAAGTAAATATCCCAGAAGAGCTGTGACCCACTGCCAGAAAATAAAGTGCTCACCAAGACTTGCTTCAACGCTATTTGATCCACTTCCATCGAAGCTAATAACTGGGTAGTTGAGGCTACTTTTTCTTCTCAAAGTAATTGGTAATACGCCCTTGCCATCTTTGCCAGTTGACTCTGCAATTAGCTGCTCTATCCACTCACTTAACCCAGCAACATTTGAGCCGGTATCAAGAAATCCTGTAAATGAAAAAAACTTATCAGCTAAAGCAGCTGCAACTTGAGTAACTACTGAGCCAGGCTTAGTAAAGGCAAGTGATGCTTCATAAGCATCATCTAAGAGAATTGAGATATCAATACCGATAAGAGCGGCAGGGGTGAGCCCGTATGCGCTTAGTGCGCTAAAGCGCCCGCCAACATTTGGATCAGCATTTACTACTCTTAAATTACTTTCCCTGGCTTGAGTATCAAGGGGAGAGCCAGGATCGGTAATTACTACAAAATGATTCTTTGGATCTAGTCCCTGCTTAATCAACTGCTCATTGGCTGCTGCCATCTGGGAGGCAGTTTCAATAGTTGATCCAGATTTAGAGCCAATAATTATGCATGACTTTGATGAATCTTGATCCAATACGCTCTTGACATGAGCAGGATCTGTAGAGTCAAGAATTGTTAATTTCTTTTTATAGACCTGTGCCATAACTTCCGGCGCTAGAGATGAACCGCCCATGCCGCAGAGAATGAAAACCTCGTGGCCAAATTCTCTTGACCAGGCAGAGAGAGCATCAAGTTGGGGAAGAAGCTCGCGAGATTTCTCGGGAAGATTAACCCAATTAAGTCTTATCGCGGCCTCTTTGGCAGCGCTCTCGCCCCAGATGGTTGGATCGCAGTTGGCAAGGCGATCTGTGACTTTATCTAATTTCTCCCAGAGGCCCCTGCCTTGTTTAAAGCCAGTGAGTTTGATCATTTACTAGCGGCCTCAACATTTCCAATCAACTCAAGCCAAGGCTTAATAAACTTATCGATTCCCTCTCGCTCTAACTTCTCTGCAACCTCTTCAATATCGATTCCAATACTTGCTAATTGATTGATGACCCCAGCTGCATCTATGTATTTTCCTGAGATGCTATTTCCCTTAAATTCTCCTTGAGCTTTAACGGCATTTAAAGTCTGCTCCGGCATTGTGTTAACACATAGTGGTGCAACTAGCTCCATTACATATTGGGTTGGGTCATAGTTTGGATCCTTTACCCCAGTAGAGGCCCAGAGCGGCCTTTGGATATTTGCTCCAAGTTTTGCAAGCGCCTGCCAGCGATGCGAGTTCAAGACCCCTTCAAAGTGCTCATATGCAAGGTGTGCATTGGCAATTGCTGCCTTTCCAAGTAGAGCTAGGGCTTCGTTGGAAGCACTGGCTTTAAGTCTTGGATCAATTTCGGTATCTACTCGACTAATAAAGAAGGATGCGACTGAATGAATATCAGAGAGCGGAAGGGATTTACTTGCCCGAGCCTCTAGACCCTTGATGAAAGCATCTAAAACTTGCTCATAGCGTTTAGTTGAAAAAATTATTGTGACATTAACGCTTATGCCCTCTGAAATTAAAGTTTTGATAGCAGGAAGTCCTTCAATGGTTGCAGGAACTTTTATTAGAAGGTTTGGTCGAGCTATTTGTTTCCAGAGATCTCGAGCTTGAGCAATAGTCTTCTGGGTATCTCGCGCAAATCTTGGATCCACTTCAATGCTTACCCGGCCATCGACCCCGCCACTTGATAGAAATACTTCTTTGAAGAGATCACATGCCTTAGCAACATCGCTGCAGGTTAGCTCGGTAATTATCTGCTCAGCTGAGAAACCTTTAGCAGCTAGCGCCTTTAAATCATCGCTATAGAGAGCTGATTGCGATATTGAGCTTGAGAAAATCGCAGGGTTGGTGGTTACACCAACAACTGATTCTTCAGATATAAGTGATTTAAGAGAACGTGACTTTCCATTATCGATCATCCGCTCTCGAGATAGATCATCGAGCCAGATTGAGGTTCCTGCCTGGCTAATTTGCGCTAGCATTTTGCTCATTTAGAGCTCTTTGAGATCGATTCTTGGCAAGCTTTAACTACTGCCTCTGGTGTAAATCCAAATTCTTTAAACAAGACAGGAGCAGAGGCTGAGGCGCCATAATGTTCCAAGCTAATGGCAACGCCGCTATCTCCGATAAATTCATGCCAGCCTTGAGCAATACCTGCTTCAACGCTAACCCGAGCCTTTACCGATTTTGGCATCAGCAAATCTTTATATCCTTGCTCTTGCTCTCGATACCACTCAAGGCATGGGGCGCTGATGACTCTTGCTTTAAGACCTTTCTGCGCAAGTTCCTCGCTTGCTTTCAGAGCAATAGATACTTCAGAGCCAGATGCAATAATCAAAACATCAGGGCTAGAAACTTCATTTAAGGCATAAGCTCCGCGCCCAACCTCAGCTGTTGATTTATAGAGGCTTCTATCTATTACTGGAAGATTCTGTCTAGAAAGCAGTAATCCAGCAGCCTTATCTCGCTTAATTATCTCTAACCAGCAGGCAACTACTTCATTTGCATCAGCAGGTCTAATGACATCAAGGCCGGGAATCGCGCGAAGGGAGGCGATATGTTCAATTGGTTGATGGGTTGGTCCATCTTCACCAAGTTGTCACGACGCTTCGCAGAAGAGTTGTAACTCGTTTTGTAATTCCCGCCGCCTAGCGCGGGTCGGGATACTGATTTACTAGGCGACGCAAATTGGTGTCTATGTATGGTCGTGCTTTACGCAGACCTCCACGAACTTCGATCGCTTCCTGAAGCCGACGTAATCCGGCAATCACAATGTGAGGTCGTGGTTCGCGCCCGATGCCGATGCAGTCATTCAGCCAACCGGCCGGGCCCTGATGACCGCGTTCGTTATTGCAACGGCGACATGCAGCCACTTCGTTTTCAATCCAGCTAGGACCACCTTTGATGGAGGGGACCAGGTGCTCGGTGGTGGCGGGGTTGAGGCGATCGTCGAACTGCACGGAACACCAGACGCAGAGGTCACCGTCGCGCTCGAGAATGGCCTCCATGCGCTGTCTGCGGTCCATTTGACGGGGCTTCTTGTTATCCATTGCGGTGCTCAGGGTACGGGTAGATGCCGTTTCTGGGGGCGTGGCGCACCCATGGAGGCATGCAGAACCTCAGGCGTCATTATAAGTATTTACTTATAATCTGTGGAAGGGCTCAATGATGGGCCCCTGGACGGTGGTGGCCACCGATGAGTTCGAGGAGTGGATGATTGGGATGAAGGAACTGCGTATCTCGTCGGGAGGAGCTCTTCGAGCCCTCTTTGCTTTTGACCCACGACGAACGGCCGTGCTCCTTCTTGGTGGAGATAAGTCCAAAGGGTCTAAATGGAATGACTGGTATCCCAGCGCTATTCAACAAGCAGACAAACTGTTTTCGCAACATTTACAAACACAAGGAGACCAAGGACATGACAACTAAAAACTTTTATGAATTGCCTTCGGTGATAGCTCGGTATAAGTCATCAGATTATGAAAAAAACACTGCCGAGCATTCGGAAGAAATGTTTCAGGAGATTGTTTCGTATTACATCAACCTCAATCGCAAACGTCGTAAAATTACACAGAAGCAAATTGCCGAGGCCTTGCATATCTCGCAGCCTGGCGTGTGCCAGATGTTGAAGCGACCCGCGACCATCTCCAAGTTGTGGCGTTTGTCTGTTGCCATGGGTG
>CAKZXY010000032.1 GCA_937883945.1 uncultured Clavibacter sp.
TCACGCGCCAAGCTGTTGAGCACTTTTGCGATGGAGTCCTCAAAGCTCTCACCAAATAAAACAGCGCCCACCGCCGCCTCAGCAAAGCCCTTACCATAATCAGAGATGACAGAGCGCGCCTGCTCCATCAGAGCTTGTGAGGCCTTCTGCTCAACCCTCATGCGCTCCATCCCATAGCGTCTCATCAGCTCAGTCTTGAGAGCCTCATTATTCTCAGCTAACTCAAGCTCTCGATCATACTTGACCTTGAGCTGGGCGAGCTCACGCTCGGTCTCGTCTTGGATAAACTGCGCGTTGAACTCTGCAGTCGAGAAGGCGAGCTCACGCGAGCGCTCAAGAGCTTGCTTCTGCATCTCCTCACGCTTAACCACGCGAGCATAATCAGCATCAAGCTCAGCGTCTTTGATGCGCTTTATCTCTAACTGATACTGAGCCTCAACGATGGCGCGCTTGGTGGCGTCATCTTGCGCGAGCTGTAAGCCTGTATCATAACGCTCGCGCGCCAACGCGATCTGCTCAGCTGTTCCCTCTTGGGTGAGCTTAATCTGAAGTTGGCGTAGTGTGCTCTCCTCAACTAGTCGCTGACGTTGTTGAGCTGCTAGCTGTTTGAGCGCGTCTGTCTGGCTCTTGATCGCCTTAGTATCTTTCGCTCTCGCTCCAGCTTTTTTAGCTTGCACCTCTGCAATCTTTTTACTCAAGAGGGCGTCTTTAACGGCTTCTTCATTAAGCGCCTCAAGAGCAAGTCTCTGAGTCTCAACCAGCCCAGCTAACTCATCCCTGCTTGCGGCCTCGATAGCATCAAGCTGAGACTTCTTAAATCTTTCAGCGGATCGCTTCCCCTCTAATGCAGAAACCTCATCAAGAGCTTCAGCTTCAGCCCTCAACCCCAAGATGGTTGCCATCTGATTGGCTTGTTCTTTAGCCTTAGCCTCAAGAGCGTCTTTGGTTTGCTCCTCCATTTTTTTGAAAGACTCTGCGGCGGCGCTAACTTCTTTATGAACCTGAGATGTTGTTTCAGCTAGGCTCTTGAAAATCTTGTCACCTTTTTGATATTGGCTCTGAGCTGTGGCTAGTACCTCCATCATCTTCACTTGAGCAAAACGCGCCTCTTGGCTTCCTCTGCCATATTCCTTGATTGCTTGCACATGTTCTTTAGCTGCTTTTGTGAGCGCTTCGGTTGCATCATTCTCTTCATAGATTACCTTAGATGCTTTTTTTGTCGCTGTCTCCAATCGCTCCTTTGCAACCTGAGCCTCAATATTTGCTCTCATATACGCTTGGAGTTGATGGATAGCAGGCACTAGACCCTTCTCAGATAGCTCCTCTAACTTTGATGTGAGATCAGCCGCCGCCGCCGCTAAAGCCTCCTGCCTCTCCTCTGCTTCTTCAGCCGCTCCAGAGAATTGACGATAGGCCTCATAAGCAGCGCCTATGGCAGTCACAAGCATGGCTAGAGGGCCGAGTAAAGTTGATATACTCGCAGACCCCTCTCCAATTTGAATAGCTGCATCCCTTAGCCCTTCAAAGGCAGCAGCGCCCTCAGAGACAGCATCAGACATTGAGCCAAGACTTTCGCCAAGTTGCTCGTTTGTCTTGCCAACAATATCGCTGACGCCTTTAAAGGTTTCACCAATACCTTCAGCCCCATCTTTGACTTCATCAAGAGCCTTAAGGGTTTCCTGTTGGCCTTTGAGTTCGACTTCAATCTCAATGGTGTTCTCAGCCATTATTGGCCTCCATCATTTGCTCTTGGTGGCGCGCGAT
>CAKZXY010000033.1 GCA_937883945.1 uncultured Clavibacter sp.
ACTTTAGCCTCTTGCAATAACCACACCAGGTAGTTGAATACATAACAAATGACATCTATATCCCGCTTCTTTATCTCTTAGAAGAGAACTTTATTTGCCAGCAGGTTCAAGCTCTGGAGTTACTACTGGAGAGGCGGGGCTAATTGCAGGCTCAAGCTCTCTTTCGCGGCGAACTACGCGATCTGGTTCTCCAATTTCAGCCATAACCACTTCCTTCATTCTCAAGTTATCTAAGGCGAGCCTATCAACCTACTGGCTTTGAGCAAGATGAATTTCTTAGAGCATAGATAGAGAGGCGAAGTTAGCTAAGTAGGTGTTAACTGCCGATATGAATCTGGCCAGAGTCAAGCGCCGGCTGATAAAAGCCATCCGCCTCTATCCCATCTTGGCCCTTGCTGTCTTAGCCCTTGCCTATTTTCTCGGCGCATTTAGTGAGCAAGAAGATCCGTTAGTTCCTCAGAGCGCCTTAATCACTGGGCTCTATCTCTTTGTTGGGTTAGTGCCACTTCTCTTTATTATTGGTTTTATTATTTTGGGAGGAGCTACTGATAGAGAGTTTAAGAAGATGGGCTCAAAGAGGGAGAGGCTTCTTACCTCAGATCCATTTCTCCTTCCTAAGCAGGAGATGTTTGGATATAAATTAGCTCTCATTACCAATCACCCTCCGACTCTTACCGGTCTTACTGGAGATTCATATCGAGCAGATGATGCAGCAACTTGTGATTTGAATCCCTCTCACATCCCTCCTGTGATTGATTGTGAATGTGGCTTTTATGCATATAAGGAATTTGATGATGCTAAATTTGAATTAACCCTAAACCCAGGATGTTTCTTAATTGATGTAGATCTATTTGGGATAGGTTTTATCTATAAGAGAGGGTTTCGAGCTGAGAGCCAGGTGGTACGAAAACTTCAGCTACCTAAGAGATGTATGAGATGCCATGTCTTTCCCGCTAGAGTCTTCGTCTCTAAATATAAATTAGGGTATTCCTCAACGCCTTGGTGGCAATGGCAGATCTATTGTCAATTCTGTAGTCGAGGATTTAAGGATGAACATCGATTAGAGATCGTTGAGATGATTAAGGCTCTAGCAATTAAGTAATTTAGATTGAGCGTTATTG
>CAKZXY010000034.1 GCA_937883945.1 uncultured Clavibacter sp.
ATTCCATCAACTTTTGCGCCAACTGATTTTTGAAACTCTTTAACAGCAGCTTCGCTCGCATTTCCATATATTCCATCGACTCTTCCTGGATTAAATCCCATCTCAATCAAACGGCTCTGAAGAGATGCCACATCATCACCGCGCATAGTTGGTTCACCTACTTTAAGTGAGCGATCACCAAGCTTCCAGCGTGCTTCATTTATAGCAACTTGAGTAGTTTCATCAATAAGACCTGTAACAGATAAGCCACGCTCTTGTTGGAAAGCACGGACAGCCTGGCCTACCTCATCTGAGAAGGTTTCACTTGCTTTCGCAATGAAGCCAAGGCGATGGAGGGTGTTTGTAACATCAGTTACAACATCCCCGTGATCGCCGGGCTTAATCATCGCTTTTTAGTTGATGTACTCGGAGAGCTCTTTAAGAATCATTGGCTTAGGGCGAGCGCCAACAATGCTCTTAACAACCTGGCCACCAACAAATACATTCATTGTTGGGATTGAGTTGATGCCATATTTCATAGCAATAGAGCCTTCTTCATCGGTATTGAGCTTAACAATCTTAATTTTGCTGCCATATTCATTGGAAATTTCTTCCAAAATTGGACCTACTGCTCGGCATGGACCACACCACTCAGCCCAGAAATCAACTAATACTGGGGTAGCACTCTTTAATACCATCGCATCAAAGTTTTCTGCAGTTACTTTCTCGGTTGCCATCTTCTTATTGCCTCTCTCTATTTGATATTGATTTGAGAACTTTATCTCTTTATTAAAGGAATTTCTTTTTCTCTTCTAGTGTCCCGCTAGGAATCGCTCAGCATCTAAAGCGGCCTGACAGCCAGATCCAGCTGCAGTGATTGCTTGGCGATAAGTGAAATCAACTAGATCACCTGAGGCAAAGACCCCAGATAGGTTGGTTTTAGTGGAGCCAGATTCAACTAAGACATAACCTTCAGCATTTGTCTTTACTTGACCAACAACTAATTCGCTTCTTGGAAGATGTCCGATAGCAACAAATAAACCAGTGAAGTCGCCATCGCTTTCCTGACCAGTAACAGTGTTCTTAAGCTTTAGGCCAGTAACTTTATCTTCACCTAATACATCTATTACCTCGGTATTAAGCAGGAATTCAATTTTTGGATTTGCCTTAGCGCGCTCAATCATAATCTTTGATGCGCGAAGCTGATCTCTACGGTGGATTAAAACTACTTTCTTAGCAAACTTAGTTAAGAAATTAGCTTCCTCCATTGCTGAATCTCCCCCACCAACAACAGCAATAACTTGTTCCTTAAAAAAGAATCCATCGCAAGTAGCACACCAAGAAACACCTCGCCCTGATAAGCGCTTCTCATTCTTTAAACCAATTTCCTTATATGCAGAACCCATAGCAAGAATCACAGCGCGAGCTTTAATCGTATTTCCAGAGCCATCTGTTAATACTTTTACATCTGAATCTAATTTCATCTCAGTGATGTCATCGGTTACTAATTGAGCTCCAAAGCGAGAGGCTTGTTTTCTCATCTGATCCATAAGATCAGGCCCCATAATTCCATCTTTAAATCCTGGGAAGTTTTCTACCTCAGTGGTATTCATCAAAGCTCCACCAGCAGTTACTGAACCTTCATAGAGAACTGGGTCCAATTGAGCTCGAGCGGCGTAAACCCCTGCGGTATAACCAGCGGGGCCAGATCCAACAATTACTAACTCATGGACTTTGTCGTAATCAACGCTCACTAGTGCACCCTACCTTCGTAATAGAACTTTTAATACTTGGCTAATCTCTGAAACCTTTAACACTCGCCCTATCGCAAGATAGAGGGCAAATGTGCTTAAGAGAACAATAAGTAATGAGAAAAGATTCCCCTCCAAATCAAGCCTTGATAACAAATAGGAGATGGCTAGGCAAGAAGTGAGCGCAATAAGGGCAATCTTGCTATGAAAGAGAAGTAAAGAGGTGATTTTAAGTGGCCCTGAATATCTACGCAGTAAATAGTAGGTGCAAACGATTCCCACCCAATAGCTAATTGCAAGAGCTGTTCCAAGCCCCACTGTTATATCCACAACATCTAGATTTAAGAAAGCCCAAGTGCTAATTGTTAAAGCAACTAAGTTAATAACTAAATTTGAAATCACCTGATATTTAGTATTTTCAAAGGCATTTAGCCCTCTAATTAACACTAAATTTATTGAAAGCGGAATTAAACCAAGAGACATAGCAGCAAGAACTCGTCCAATATATTCTGCAGATTGCTCTGAAATACCAAAGAATATTGCGTTAGCAATTTCCTCTGCAAAGAAGAAGAAGAAAAGCGATGCTGGGATAGTTAATATGGCAGTTAATCGAAGCGCCTTACTCAACTGATCTCTAACTTCAGATAACTTCTTATCAAATGCTAACTTGGATAAACCAGGAAGTAGAGCTGTGACAATGGAGATAGTAACTATTGAATGCGGTAGCAACATAACCAGGTAAGCATTGGCATACGGGGTATAACCAACTCCATAATCAATACCTTG
>CAKZXY010000035.1 GCA_937883945.1 uncultured Clavibacter sp.
TAGACTAATGGGTTTATAGTCAAAATCTTTAGTTAAAGATCCAGATTATTTCAATCGGCCTTCTATCCACAAAAAGAAGATATTGTCTTCGCCATCTTCATCAATTTCCCAAAGAGGGGTAAACCCCTCCTGGCGAAGAAATTCTTTGAGTTCAGGGTAACTTGTTCCTCCAGAATAGTAGGACTTATTCTTGGCTTCTACTACCATCGAATTACAATAACGAATGAAACTACCGGCACCTGATAAAACTGGAAGTTCAGCTCCTTGAACATCAACCACCCAGTGAGGAAATTGACCAATAACCTTCTCAGAGATTATCGAATCTAATCTACTCATCTCTAGGCTAATCGTGTTAGCAACATTAAAAGGATGTTGGAATTCTGGGTTTGGCGCATAAATGGATGAAGAAGCTCCTCTATTACTTGTAAGATTGAAATTTACTTGGGTATCGTTTTCCGCGCCGAGTAGAGCTCGGGTTGCGCTCTGAGATGGGTACTGGCGGATATTTTCCAAGAGGATTTCATAGGCAGAAGGGTTTGCTTCAACCCAAAGGACTTTAGCGCCACATTGATCATAGAAAAAGGCCTCCTGGCCCTCGTGAGCACCTATGTGAAGAACGCCATTTGCCTGCTTGATTAACTCTGATTCAATCCGTTTTCTCAATGTGAAGTGACTCTCATGAGCGGCTCGATAAACATAAATATCGAACTTTTGGAGTGTTTTAAGAATATGTTGCTTATAACCTCTCACGAGCGCTAGCCTACTGGAAGTTCGGTCTAATCAACTTTAGGACGGGGTTCAATGTGGGTTCAGTAGTCAAAAAACGTCGTAAGCGCATGGCCAAAAAGAAGCATAAGAAACTTCTGAAGAAGACTCGTATTCAGCGCAGAAACAAGAAGTAGTTTTAAAGCTTTACCAGAACTAACTTCTTGGAAATTGAGGTCACCGCATAACGGACCTTATTGATTATGACTATGGCGCTATCCTTAACGTTATTAAGGATGGCGCCATTGCTTAATTTAGGCGTTGAGCTATAGGAGCTAACTGAACAGAGGCGCTCTTGGCATCCAAAGAGTAATCCTTTGTTATCAATCAAAAGCGGAGATCCAGGGGTTCCATGTTTTTCAGGAGATAACCGGCTAGGCAAATCATCCTCATCGACTATAAGAAAGCGAACTTCATCAGCGTTAGGTAGACGGATACCACTGGCAGCAAGCCATGCTGCTGCAATTCTATTTCCAGAATTACTTATTGAAACATCATAACCAGCAACTGCAACACCATTATCTGGACCATCAAGGGTGCTATATCTCCAATCTTCGGGAAATATGGAGTTGCGCTTAGCAAGTCTTACTTCACCTTGAGTAGCAACATTACTTGAGGAGAGTGTTAGTACTGAATCATAAATCAGATAAACACTCTTACCGCTTGCTACTGCGCTTAGAGAAAATCCAACATCTCCAGTTGTTCGACCTTCGCTCTGCCGGTCTCCATCAACAATTTCATATATCCAGCCACTTTTAGTTAGAGCTGCGCCAAGAATTATTCCTTGAGACTCATCCCGATAGAAGACTTGAACTCCAGCAGGGGTAACAGCGCAAGCGTTAGAGACGCTGACATCACTAGCAGTTTTACGCCTGGTACTCTCTTGATAATTCTGAACATCTTCGCCATCGCCATCTACAGTTTCATAGCGCCACTTCTTGCCATCGTATGAGGCATGACGAAGATCTTTATTCTCAGTATCTGTATAGAAAATATGTAGCTTCTCACCTGCCTTTGACCCTGAAACACAGAGCGATACTGGACCAGCTAAGTTCCTATCTGACCTTCCACCTGAAGTTGAAATTCCATCAATAATTGATGTCTTCCAAGAGTTTTTAACAAGTGTTGCAAGTTTTAGATTCCCAGAAATGGCATCAGAGTAGGCAATAACTTGGCTCTTTTTAAATACTCCAGATGCAAGGTATTTAACATCAGCTCTCTTATCGATAGTTTTAACCTTTGCTGTGGAGCGAGGGGTCACCTCATTACTGGTAACAGCATCAGATTCACCATTATCGTTCTTAGCTTTAATGGTAAATGAGTAGCTACTTCCATTACTTAGCCCAGTTATCTTGGCAGGGCTTTGAGTAAAGCTTCGCTCCAGCCCACCAGGGCTGATAGTGACTGTATATCCAGTAACTCGATCGATACGGCGACAATTAGGGGAATCAAATGTTAATAGCGCGTATCTATCGCCAACTAAAGCTCTAACATCAATTGGTTTTGCAGGAAGGCTCTGTGCTTTATTTGCTGGAGGCTTTAACAACATATCTTCAATCATCGCTAGAGCGATACTTCCCGGGCTTCTAAAGACCTGACCAGCGTCAAGAACTGGAGTCATAACAGAGTTTGTCCCGGTAGCTGAAAACGTTGCTTCATCAAGGTGGGTAATTGATGAGCCATCTTCATAACTCTGGGGTGAATAGAGCTTGGGCTTAACGCCGTTATTTGCAGCTGTTGCTAGCGAGCCACTCCAGAAAAGCTGCGATGTCATAGCTTTTCCTAAATCAACTGAGCGAGCACAAAAATCTGTAAATAACCGACCATCGCTAAGTTGAACATATGCATCATATGGAGTTGGCTGAACTAAATATCCAGTTCCAAAAAACTTGTCATATTCGGCGTTTGATAGAAAACCAAGGCCATGGCCAATTTCATGTAAAACAGTGCTGGAAAGGTCATAACTAAATCGTCCTGGATTGCCATCAATTGCAGTATGCCAGAGCACATTTGAG
>CAKZXY010000036.1 GCA_937883945.1 uncultured Clavibacter sp.
GGAGTTATGTTGATTCTCGTGGCTTTCTTTGTAGCAGCAGCAAGTCAGCCTAAGAAAAGCTAATTAAGCTTTAGATAGATAGTTGCAAGAGGAGCAAGGCGAATTAGCGCTGAAGTTTCATATCCTCTATGTTGCCTCTGCTCAATTTTTATCTCACTATTTATCACGCCAGATCCGCCATATTTAATATCATCTGTATTTAGCACCTCTACCCAATTACCTATTTTAGGAATTGGCAGGTGATACTTCTCTTGAGGAACTGGCGAAAAATTTGTAATTGAGATTATCTCTGATCCATCATCAGCGGAGCGAAGATATGCCAGAGTATTTCCTGCGCCATCATCACCAACTAACCATGTAAAACCATCGCTTGAACTATCCCTCTGCCAGAGAGCAGGGCTTTGTTTATAGAGCGAATTTAGATCTCTTACTAAATCTTGCACCCCTTTATGCTCGCCGTATTGAGTTAGATGCCAATCCAGTGATTTGTCATGGCTCCACTCATCATTTTGAGCAAATTCAGAGCCCATAAAGAGTAATTTCTTTCCAGGGTGAGACCACATATAGCCATAGAGTGCGCGTAGCGTGGCAATTTTCTGCCAGCGATCTCCGGGGAATTTATTTACCAGAGCTGCTTTGCCGTGAACGACTTCATCATGCGAGAGAGGGAGCAAGAAGTTCTCACTAAAGGTATAGAGAATTGAGAAGGTAATCTCATTATGGTGATAGAGGCGATGAATTGGGTCATGGGAGAGATATTGCAAGCTGTCATGCATCCATCCCATATTCCATTTAAATCCAAAGCCTAAGCCGTTCTCAGAAGTTGGCTTAGTTACTCCAGACCAAGCAGTTGATTCTTCAGCGATCATCATGATTCCGGGAAAACGTTTATAGGCAGTTGCAGTTGCTTCTTGTAAAAACTTCACTGCGGCTAAATTCTCGCGTCCCCCAAATTCATTAGCAATCCACTCTCCCTCTTTTCGTGAGTAATCGAGATAGAGCATCGATGCAACAGCATCTACTCGAAGCCCATCGATATGGAAGCTCTCGAGCCAATAAAGAGCGCTAGCTACTAGGAAATTACGCACTTCATTTCTTGAGTAATTAAAGATCAAAGTTCCCCAATCCGGGTGTTCACCTAAACGTGGATCTTCATGTTCATAGAGACAAGTACCATCAAAGCGGGCTAGGGCCCACTCATCTTTAGGAAAGTGGGCAGGCACCCAATCCAAAATAACTCCAATGCCAAGGCCATGCAGGTGATCAATTAGAAATCTAAAATCATCAGGGCTTCCAAAACGTGAAGTTGGAGCAAAATAAGAAGTGACTTGATAACCCCAAGAAGGATCATAGGGATATTCACTAACTGGCATAAATTCAACATGAGTAAAATTCTGCTCGATTAAGTACTGACCTAACTCTTGAGCTAGTTGGCGATATGAAAGGCCTTGCCGCCATGAACCCAAGTGAACTTCATAGATAGATATCGGACTCTTCCAAGGTTGAAATAGACCACGGTTATCCATCCACCTTTCATCACTCCAGCGATAATTGCTCTCATTAACGATAGATGCAGTCTTTGGCGGGGGCTCACTCTGTCTTGCTAATGGATCTGCATGATCAACCCAGCGAGAATCTCGGCCTTGAATTGCAAATTTATATTTAAGCCCTGGGCCAAGATCTTTAATAAAAACTTCCCATAGCCCGTTAGAACCAAGAGGAATCATGGGATTAATCTCTTTATCCCAGAAATTTGCATCACAAATCAAACTCACTCGCCTTGCATTTGGTGCCCAAAGGCTAAAAGCTGTGCCAATTAACTCACCGCTCTCATCTCGCTTAACATGTGCTCCTAAAACCTCCCAGAGCGATTCATGTCTTCCTTCAGTGATTAAATACATATCTAATTCACCAAGGGTGCTATGTGGATTTAGATATCCAGCAGGAGGTGATTGAAAAGAGCTCCGCTTTGAAAATAGATTCTTAAAAAGGCGGCGCATAGGACTAAAGCCTAATTACTTCTTAACGCGTGCGATATGGGCAACTCTTCCCATAGGTCGAGAGGGATCAAGGCGAATGAAGGTATCCCTACTCCAGTTGTATTTTGCTTGATCTAGAAGGTCTGTGACCTCAAAGCTCTTATCTTCAAGGCCCAGCGCTGAGAGATTCCAATGGACCATTGTTTCAATGGCTTTAGATGGGTCGAGATTAACCACAATCAGAATTAGATTATCGCCCTCCATCTTTGAGTAGGCAATTACCTGATCAGAATCGCTCTGATGGAAAGTTATATTTCTTAGGCGCTGCAGAGCAATATTTTGATTCTTTATCTCATTTAACTTAGTGATAAATGGTGCAAGAGTGAGAGACTTCTTACTTGCCCCCTGCCAATCACGGACTTTAATCTCATACTTCTCGCTATCTCGATACTCCTCTTTGCCCTCGCCAATTGGGAGATGTTCATATAGTTCATATCCGGCATACATTCCCCAAGAGGGGCTAAGAGTTGAAGCTAGAACTGCTCGAAGAGCAAAGGCAGCAGGATTTCCGCTCTGCAAGTGAAAGGCAAGAATATCTGGAGTATTGACCCAGAAATTTGGGCGAAAGAAAGCACTAGTTTGATAAGCAACTTCCTTGGCATACTCCTCTAATTCAGATTTAGTAACTCGCCAAGTGAAATATGTATAAGACTGCTGGAAACCAGCTTTACCAAGTGCATGCATCATGGCTGGCGTTGTGAAGGCCTCTGCAAGAAAGATAACTTGAGGATATTTACTATTTATCTTTGCAATAAAATCTGCCCAGAAGTTAATTGGCTTGGTATGTGGATTATCAACTCTAAAAATATTAACTCCCAGTTCAATCCATAGCGTTACTACTCGATAGATTTCAGCAAAGAGACCTGGATAATCGTTATCAAAATTTAGGGGATAGATATCTTGATATTTCTTTGGAGGATTCTCAGCATATGCAATTGAGCCATCAGCTCGCTTGGTAAACCACTCTGGGTTTGTCTTTACCCAGGGATGATCGGGGGAGCATTGCAGGGCTAGATCAAGTGCAATTTCTATATTATTTTTCTTGGCAACTTTAAGAAAGTATTTAAAATCATCAAAATCACCAAGCTCAGGATTAATTGCATCATGGCCTCCTGATTCATTGCCAATAGCCCAAGGAACCCCAGGATCAAGCGGGCTTGCGGTAAGTGAGTTGTTTTTGCCCTTGCGATGGGAGTAACCAATTGGATGAATCGGCGGGAGATATAAAACATCAAAGCCCATTTTGGCCACATCTGCAATTCGATCTGCTGCGCTTCTAAAGTTTCCAGAAGTTATTGTGCCATCGCTATTTTTTATAGCCCCTTCACTTCGAGGAAAGAATTCATACCAATTTCCAATAAGAGCTCGCTCTCGCTCAACTTTAATTGGATAAATCTCCGACTTTGTAATTAAAGCTTTAGCAAACTCTCCAGGATTTTCTGAAGCCACCTCGATATAGAAACTCCAATTACCTAGAGCATTGGGTCTTAGATGCGCTTGAAATCTCTGGCTATTTGGCCAGATTTCTAGCATCTTCTCGCGAGAAGAAATTTTGCCACTTTCATCTACTAAAACTGCAAAGGCATCAAATCCTTCATGTCCTTCTCTTATGATGGTGGCAGAGATTGCAACCGCCTCATCAACTACAGCTTTGGCACCGATAAATTCTCCATTAAAAAAAGTTGTTGGAGAGATATCAATTATTCCAAAGCGAGAGATCATCCAGATCCTTCAGTATTTCCTGGATCTGCTGCAGTGACATTGTTTAACTGATACTTTTCAATTGCCTTCTTAACAACTTTAGGTGAGATTTTTCCTTGATTCGCTAGCTGCGAGAGAGCTCCAACAACAATTGATTCCGCATCTACTTTAAAGTGGCGACGTAGAGCGCCTCTTGTATCAGATAGACCAAAGCCATCGGTTCCAAGGGAGGCAAAGTTCTGCTCAACCCAAGGAGCAATTTGATCTTGAACCGTTCTCATGTAATCACTTACTGCAAGAACGCTTCCTTTATAAGCTTTGAGTTTAGTTGTGAGGTAGGCGCTCTTTTTATTTAGAGGGTTTAGAAGATTATGTCGATCAACTTCTAGGCCATCTCGCCTTAGCTCATTCCAAGAGGTGACGCTAAATACATTTGCGCTAATCTTCCAATCGCTAGCAAGTAGATCTTGCGCTTTAAGGGCCCAATTAAGAGCTACTCCTGAGGCCAAGAGATTGACCTGGCGCTTAGCCCGGCGCTGCTTTTTAGCCTTTGAATAGAGATAGATACCTTTTAATAAACCTTCAACATCTAGATTCTCTGGCTCTGCTGGTTGAACATATGGCTCGTTATAGACAGTGAGGTAGTAGTAAATATTCTCACTATTTTCGCCATACATTCTCTTTAGACCATCTTTAACGATATGGCCCAACTCAAATGCAAAGGCTGGATCATAGGCAACTACAGCTGGATTTGTTGAAGCTAGAAGTTGGGAATGACCATCTTCATGCTGCAAGCCTTCGCCATTGAGCGTAGTTCTTCCAGCTGTTGCTCCCATAACAAAACCACGGGCCATCTGATCTGCTGCTGCCCAGAATGCATCTCCAGTTCTCTGGAAACCAAACATTGAATAGAAGATATAAACGGGAATCATTGGTTCATCATGGGTTGAGTAAGAGGTGCCAACAGCGGTAAATGAAGCAGTTGATCCCGCTTCATTAATACCCTCATGCAAAATTACTCCAGAGGTGGACTCTTTATAAGAGAGCATCAACTCTCTATCTACAGCCAAATATTGCTGGCCGTGAGGCGAATAAATCTTCATCGTTGGAAAGAGTGAATCCATACCAAAAGTTCTAGCTTCATCAGGAATGATTGGAACTATTCGATGGCCAAGGCCTTCAACTTTTGCCAAATCTTTAAGCAGGCGAACAAATGCCATCGTGGTGGCAATTTCTTGCGCTCCAGAGCCTCTTGTCATTACTGCAAAATCTGAATCCTGCGGCTGGGGTAGGGGTTTTGACTTTGAACGTCTTCTTGGAACTGAACCACCAAGCTCTGCTCTCTTCTCCATCATGTATTGGAACTCTGGTGATTCTTTTCCGGGGTGGAAATATGGTGGGAGCTTCTCATCTAATTTCTCATCATCGATTTCAAGATAGAGACGATCTCTAAGCGCCTTTAAATCTTCTAGCTTTAACTTCTTCATCTGATGGGTCGCATTACGTCCTTCAAAATGTGATCCAAGGGTCCATCCCTTAATGGTTTTAGCAAGAATTACAGTGGGCTGGCCTTTATGGTTCATCGCTGATTGATAAGCAGCATAGAGCTTCTGATAATCATGGCCACCGCGCTTTAGATTCCAAATATCATCATCGCTCCAATTAGCCACCATCGCAGCTGTTCTTGGATCACGATTAAAGAAATTCTCTCTAACAAAGGCGCCGCTCTCTGCCTTATAAGTTTGGAAATCTCCATCTGGCGTCTTATTCATTAGCTCAACTAGCGCGCCCTCTTTATCCATAGCAAAGAGTGGATCCCACTCTCTTCCCCAAACTACTTTGATCACATTCCAGCCAGCGCCAGTAAATAGGGCTTCAAGTTCTTGAATGATCTTTCCATTGCCGCGCACCGGTCCATCAAGTCTCTGTAGGTTGCAGTTAACAACAAAGGTTAAGTTATCTAGATTCTCTCTAGCAGCAAGGGTTAAAGCTGAAACGCTCTCTGGTTCATCCATCTCGCCATCACCAAGAAATGCCCATACCTGTTGGCCAGAGGTATCTTTAATTCCGCGGTTATGAAGATAGCGATTAAAGCGGGCTTGATAAATTGAATTAATTGGACCAAGTCCCATAGAAACAGTTGGAAATTCCCAGAACTCTGGCATAAGTCTTGGATGTGGATAAGAAGATAGTCCACCACCAGAGTGTGAGAGCTCCTGTCTAAATCCATCTAATTGATGCTCACTTAAGCGTCCTTCAAGAAATGCTCTGGCATACATTCCAGGTGATGCATGTCCTTGGAAAAATATCTGATCTCCGCCGCCTTGATGATCTTTTCCTTTGAAGAAATGATTAAAGCCAACTTCATATAACGCAGCAGATGATGCAAATGTTGAAATATGTCCGCCAACACCAACTCCAGGGCGCTGAGCGCGATGGACCATAATTGCTGCATTCCATCTGATATATGCCCGAATTCTTCTCTCTAGGAATTCATCACCAGGAAATTGTGGTTCGCTCTCAGGAGGAATTGTGTTCATGTAATCTGTAAGACGGAGATTTGGTAGCGAAATATTTGCCTCATGAGCTCGCTTAATAAGTGAGAGCATGAGATAGCGAGCCCTTGCTGGGCCAGCATGTTTAATTAAGGAATCAAGGCTCTGGTGCCACTCGGCAGTCTCATCAGGATTGGCATCGATTAGCTGATCTACATGGAGGTCTTGGAGATTATTCATATTCTCTGGGCCTGGGCTCACAGGGCTATCTTTGCCTTAAATAGCGCTTTGAGTGAAATCCAAGGCGTGTGAGTTTGCCCCTTTTACCAAGTTGCTTTCTAGCCCTTAAGAGTGTGGACTTAGCCCGTGAGGCTCAATTTTTGAGCGAAGTAAGAAAGTTAAGGAGAAGGCATTGAGCACCCCGCCGGTGGGGCCAGGGCAACTGGCATCCCGAATGGGAATCCAGAGCGGTCATCTCGTTTTAGAGCGAGGCTTTGGAAGTGATTGCGATGAAGCAATTCGTAGTGAGATCTCAACTGCTACCGGCAGTGAACTCCTTGATGAAAATTCTCAAGAGGTAGTAGATGCAGTTATTACCTGGTGGCGCGAAGATGATGGCGATTTAATCGATGAGTTAGTTGATTGTCTTACCTATCTAAGTGAATCTGGTCCAATCTGGCTATTAACCCCAAAGGTTTCAAGGCCAGGACATGTTGAGCCAAGTGATATTCAAGATGCCACCCAGACTGCAGGCTTAAGTCTTACCTCAACGCTTCCAGCATCAAAGGATTGGACTGCAACTAGATTAGTTGCGAGAAAGAGTGGAAGAAAATAATGGCAATTAGTATTGGAGATCTTGCTCCTGATTTTGAGTTGGTAAATCAGTTTGGAGAGAAAGTTTCACTCTCCTCCTTTAGAGGAAAGAGAAACGTTGTTCTAGTCTTCTTTCCATTTGCCTTTACCGGCACCTGCACTGGAGAGCTCTGCGCTCTAAGAGATGATCTATCAGCTTTCCAAAATGAGAATATTGAACTACTTGCAATCTCATGTGATGCGATGTTTACCCAAAAAGTCTTTGCAGAGAAAGAGGGCTATAACTTCCCACTGCTCTCTGACTTCTGGCCTCATGGCGCAGTTGCAAGCAAATATGGAGTATTTAATGAAGATCGCGGTCTTGCGCTACGCGGCACATTTATTATCGATAAGGCAGGTATTGTGCGCTGGAGCGTAATAAATAGCCCTGCTGAGGCGAGAAAAATCGAGGATTATATAAGCGCGCTAGCCTCGTTATAGACTGCGCAGGTATTAAAGATAGGGCGCTTAGCTCAGTGGTAGAGCGGCTCGTTTACACCGAGTAGGTCGGGGGTTCAAAACCCTCAGCGCCCACCAGATAATCAGTTACAGAGAGGAGTTCGGTTATGGGTGAACTTTTATATGTCCTTGGAGTCTTTCTCTTCTGTCTTGCTTGGGGCTGGGCCTTTACCAGCTTGATAGATAAGGATTAGATCAATGAGTGATTCAAGCCAAGAGTTTAAGTGTCCTTGCGGATGCCCTGAAGGTAACTGCACTTGTTGTTGCAGTAAAACTCAAGGTTGTGGCCATAGAGTCGCAGGGCCTCGCTAAAAAATAGTGCCAGCAAAAGATAGCGGAAGTCGCCAGGCTCACTTTCCAAAGATAGAAGCAAAGTATGGCCAACCAATGCGCTATTGGTTTGCTGTTATGAAAGATATCTCTGATCTTAAATACCCCCAGCAGATCTCTTATTTAAGAGAAGAACATGGCTTTAGCCAGGCTCACGCAAATGCCCTTGTGATGTATTCCAGAGGCTCGAAGAGCTCTAAGCGCTTTGATGATTTAGAGGGATATCTAAAGGGCCAGGATGAAGTAAAGAGCAAAACTATTAAGAAGATATTTAGAGTAATTAAAAAGAAATATCCAAAATTAGAGCTAGTAATTGCATGGAATCAGCCAATGTTGAAATTGGGTAATGAGTATTTGTTTGGAGCATCAATACTCAAAAATCACATACTTATCGCTCCCTGGAACCAGAAGGTTTTATTGGCTATGAAGCAGGATTTAGAGGGATATAAAGTAAATAAGAAGACGGTTCAAGTACCCATTGATTGGAAAGTGGATGAGAAGTTACTACTTAAGATGATAAAACTAAATCTCCACTTCCTAAAGAAGTAAAGAAACTTAATTGGATAGCGGCCCTAGAAGATAAGAGTTTAAGCGTGATGCAGGGTTGGCTTGATTTGCATGTTGAGCTTTAAAAGAGGCAGTGCCATCAACTCCGCAGAGAGAGCGAATTGCCCCAGCTCCTCCTGGGTGAGATGAAATCCAATTAGTTAAGTTATAAACGTTGTTATCAATTACAGTCCAGCAGCTAGCGCTTGTGTTATTTGCCTTAACTTGATCCATTGTGTAACCAACTTTTGTAGGCGTTGGAGTTGGAGTAGGCGTTGGAGTAGGAGTAGGCGTTGGAGTTGGAGTTGGAGTTGGAGTCGGAGTTGGCGTTGGTGTCGGAGTTGGCGTTGGCGTTGGTGTCGGAGTTGGAGAAGGCGTAGGAGTCGGTGTTGGTGTCGGAGAAGTTGAGGGAGTAGGAGTCGGAGTCGGCGTTGAT
>CAKZXY010000037.1 GCA_937883945.1 uncultured Clavibacter sp.
GATTCAGCAAAGGGATATGGCCTAGGCAAGAAGACTGGAATTGATCTTCCATCAGAGCTCTCTGGGCGACTGCCAGATCGGCAATGGAAGTCAAAGTGGTATGAGAAAAACAAAGATTTCTACTGTAATTACACCGAAAAGGCTAAGAAATCTCAGCTCACTCCATATCTTATTGAGATAGCTAGAGAGAATTGCCTTGATGGCGACAAAGTTAGAGCAGGAGATATGGTCAACTTCTCAATCGGTCAGGGAGACACCTTGATGACACCACTGCAATTAGCTGTGGCATATTCAGCTCTTGCTAATGGTGGAAAGTTAATGGTACCAAAAGTTGCCAAAGCGATAGTTGAACCAAGTGGGCGAGTAGTTAAAGAATTTAAGCCAGAGATTAGCGGCCGTCTTCCAATTGAGAAATCAACTCTTAAATTTCTGCAAAACTCGCTTCGAGCAGTAGTGACTTCAGGAACTGCAACTGGAGCCTTCTCTGGAGTTGGAGTTGAGGTAAGTGGAAAAACTGGAACTGGTCAGGTCTTTGGTAGAAATCTTGATGGCTCAAGTAAAGATGACACCTCATGGTTTGCATCTTTTGCTCCAAGTAAAAAACCAGAATATGCCGTTGTGATGATGGTAAGTCAGGGTGGTTTTGGTGCCAGCACAAGCGGTGTTGGAGTTCGAAAGATCTATGAACATATCTTTGGCACAAATGGCCGAGTAGCAATATTTCCTAATGGAAATCCTAAGAAGCTTCCAAGAATAGATTCTTCAAAGGCAGAGCTGCTGCCATGAAAATTTCCCTTAAAGCTCAGAGTAAACGAGGATTCTTTACTGGCGCCGATCAGATATTAAATGCGGCAGTCTTCCTCCTTCTTTTAATTGGAATTGTCTTGGTTTATGCAGCAACTAGAGATTGGTTTGCAGCAAATGATTTAGATCCTGAGTATTACCTAAAGCGGCAGATAGTTAATGTCATTATTGGAATTGCTCTGGCCTATGGCACAACTCTTATTGATTACCGCCTACTTCGGGCCTACACGCCATTTGTTTGGGGCTTTGGAGTCTTAGGCCTTGTTGCAGTATTAATCCCTGGACTTGGATCAACAGTTAATGGAGCGCGCTCTTGGATTTCATTTCCTGGAGGTCTGCAATTTCAGCCGGCAGAGCTAGCAAAGATTTCAATTATTGTTGGAATGGCTCTAATTCTTTCTGAGCGTA
>CAKZXY010000038.1 GCA_937883945.1 uncultured Clavibacter sp.
AAGATAGAGAGCGAGACCGCCATAATCACACTCAAGAATCGATTCTGGATGAAAGACATTGAGCCAGTTGAGAAGATCTGCAATCTCCCCCTCAACCGGGCCTGGACCAAATGCTTTCTTTACTATCTGATGACTTGCGATGCATCGCCTCTTAGCGTTAGAAATATCTGTCCGCATAATTGTGAAGGGTCCATCATCATTTCTACCTCTTAAGCGCTCATCTGGATTAAAGAGAGCAAACCAACGAGGTGGGATCATCCAAGTTTCAGAGAGAATATGAGGGATACGGAGTTCAAGTTCTTCAGAGCTCTGCGCTAGCGCTTCACTTAAACTCTCTGGCATAAAGAAGGGAAGAACTGTGCTTGGTAGTGAACTTTTAAAATCTTCCACCGCTGCCCAACACCTTCTCGCAGTTGACCAAGGAGAGATATAACGTTTGCCATCATGATCAATAATGTGAGCTCCATCTGCTTTTAAAGATGGTGGCTCAGAGAGAATGGTTCTTCTAAGAGCTCTTAGCTGCTCATCGCCTCCGGTATAGCTCTCAAGAGAAATTGTCGACCAACGTAGTTGATCAACAGGTGAGAAACTGCCTATCGGTTCATAGACCCTAAGAGATGCAACATAAGGAGTTGGTCTCATCTAAGAATTACTTACGTGGGATGTAATTACCTTCAGCATATGGATCGAAGTCATCATCATCGCCTTTTTCTACCTCACCATGAAGCTCTTTAGAGAGGCGATCGATATCAATATCTTGTGAGCTGTATTTAAGATCGCGAGCTACTTTTGTCTGTTTTGCCTTTGAACGGCCACGCCCCATAGCGAGACCTCCTTAACTAGTTCTTCTGTCAGAGGCGCAGATTATCGGTTTCTGACTTTCTCTTCCAATAAAGCCCAGGCCAGGAGATAGGGGTGCCAGGGCCTAGGAGCCTCTTACGTTTATTTAGAGGTAGGCAAGTCAGGCCAATAACCTGGAGCAGCACGCTCAAAGTCATAGTCGGTATTCGGAAGCGATGATCGCCGATAGTTGCTATCGAGCTGAGCCAGTTAATCACAACCAAGGTAAAGGCAGCGCTACCCCAGAGCCGCTCCAATCCCCCAGCGATCCAGAGAAACCTAAAGCCCCAGCCTAAGAGAATTGCGCTTGCCGCATCATGGATGATTCCACCCAAACCTGTTTTGCCCGCTACACCAGAACCTGCTCCTGAACCAGCTTATGTTCCTCAAGTTGAAACTGTTGATTGGTACTTTCCCGTGACCGTTGAAGAGGTCATTGTGATGACTCGCTCAAAAACAAAATGGTGGCCACGCATAACGCCAGCCGAGCGAACTGCGGTGTGCGAGGTATTAGAGAAACTCGGAATCGCAGACGTTGCTAGTCGTCACATTCGCGAACTCTCGGGCGGTCAACAACAACGAGTGTTTCTTGCACGCGCAATGTTTCGCCAACCAGACATTTT
>CAKZXY010000039.1 GCA_937883945.1 uncultured Clavibacter sp.
ACTGTTTCAGATGCTAATGGAAATGATAGAACGGGTACAGCTATTGTTAATGTTGCACCATTTGCTTCATGTTCGGCAATCATTTTACGATAATCCATTTTGTAGATATGATCTCCACTTAAAATCAGCGTATATTTTGGATTTTTTCTTTGGATATATTCAATGTTTTGTAATACAGCGTCTGCTGTACCACTATACCACTCTTTATGTGGTTGTAATAATGTGACTCCACCATCTCTTCTATCTAAATCCCAAGGTTTACCAACACCAATATGTTCATTTAAAGATAATGGTAAATATTGTGTTAGAATTGCGATATCAAAGATTCCTGAATTTGTACAATTACTTAAAGTAAAACCACCAGCACAATATGGAATCACTACCGCATCCCCTTGTTTAATCTCTAATGGTTGATCATTATCAAAAATCATCACGCCTTCACCAGAGAGTGCTAAAAAGATTCCAAAACCAGATTCAACCTTGGAATGTCCTTGAGTTAAATAATCAGCCCTGAAAAATGGATTAGCTATTGAATTAAATATCCCACCACTTCTTTGCCCGCCAATATCAAACTTTGTAATTATCTGCCTCTCTTCATCCATACTTAATGGTGTAAGCCGTAGTGCGTTTAAGGCAGTATCAAAGCCGAGATTTAAATGGCCATCCTTATCGCCATCAACAGCAAATCCATCCCACTCAAGCAAGATTGATAGATCAGTTGGCTCTTGCAGCTCTAAGACAAAAATTCCAGACTCAATTGCATGAACCACGCCTGCCGGTACAAATACTGCGTCCCCCGCTTTAACCTCTTTGAAAACTAAAGATTTTAATAAGCCAACTGAATCATGATTTGCCACCATTGCAGCAACATCGGCCTTACTCATCTTCTCTTTAAAGCCAATTCCAACTTTCGCACCCGCTGGTGCATCCAGGATGATCCAAGCTTCAGTTTTGCCATGATTCATGTGCAAATTCTCTTTAGCAAAACTTATATTTGGATGGTAATGAACTGGCAATCTTTGGTCAGGATCTAAAAGTTTGACCAGAATCTCAGTAGAGGCACCAAATTTTGCAATGTGTTTTTCCCCTAACCAACTAACTGCATCAGATGCGATTACATCCCGTAGTAACTGGCCATTTTCCAATTTTGAAAGCCCGTTAATGCTTTCGCCAAATCTGGTGGTGGTTGAAGCTATCCACTCCTCTGGTCGCATTGGTCCGCCCGGACCATTGCGTAATTTACCGATTCGGTTTCCCCCCTTATAGAAATGATCAAACTGATTTGAGGGTAATTTTGAAGGTTTGGCGATGTAATTGCTCATCTTGCTAGTTTAAGGGTTAAAGTATTTCCATGCTAGAAAAGTCAGAACGCCCGTGGGGTCGGTATGAGGTATTGCAGGAAGCGGCCAATTACAAAGTTAAATCTATTCATGTTTCCCCAGGTAAACGTCTTTCATACCAACGTCATCAAAAACGAAGTGAGCATTGGTATATAACTCAAGGAAGTGGTGAAGTTACTTTAGAAGGCAAGGTGCAGCCAGTAACTGCCGGTTCAGTTATCCAAGTTTCACAAGGCATGTTGCACCGAATAAGCAATACCGGCAGCACTGAATTAATTTTTATTGAAGTTCAAACTGGTAGCTACTTCGGCGAGGATGATATTGAACGTGTTGAGGATGATTTCGGTCGCTAGTAGACTTTAACTTAACGGACGATTAGCGCAGCGGTAGCGTACTTCCTTGACATGGAAGGGGTCACTGGTTCGATCCCAGTATCGTCCACTTAAAAAGTAACTTCTCCTTTGATTCGGATCTCAGCTCTTCCGCCAATCCAAATTTTCTGATCCGCATCACTTGTAACATAAATTTCACCATTTCGATTTATTACCTTTCCTTGCGATGCTAAATATGGAGCAACGCACTTTCCTGCGGAAATGAGCCACTGAGCTCCTGATGCATGCAAACTTCCCGTAGCAGGATCTTCAACTAGTAATCCATCTTCTGGATAGAAGCCTCTGACCTCATACATGTATTTAGATCCAGCATCATAAAATCCGAATAAACCCAGTGCCAAATTACTATTTCGATTTGGTTTAACAGCTATAACCTCTTTGGCAGAGGCAAGAAGCACGCCAATCCAACCAGGCCCATTATCAATCCACTTTGAATCCAGAATTTTACTTTCTTCAATATTTAACGTAAGAGCAACCTCGGTTAACAACTGTGAACTTAAAGCCTCTCCCCGAATCAATTTTGGTGATTTAAATGAAAATCTATTCTCACTCTGCAAAACTTCGATCAAGCCAATTCCACATTCTTGAATCACTTCATTTTTAGTTGGAGTGCCTACATAATCAAGCCATGCTTTGGTAGTTCCTAACGTGGGATGACCGGCAAAAGGTAACTCAGATGTGGGAGTGAAAATTCTTAAACCATAATTGGCTTTATCATCTGTCGGAGTTAGAACAAAAGTTGTTTCACTTAAATTGGTCCATCGAGCAAAATCTTGCATCTGCTTGGTACTTAATTCATCAGCCTCAAACACCACACCAACTGGATTCCCGCTAAATGGTTCAGCACCAAATACATCAATCTCATAATAGGTTTTACCCATTACTCAAATATGCCATATATGCTGGAGAGACTAAACAATAAGGTTGATCCACCTTCTGGGAATCCAACCCAATCGTGTAATATTCGAACTAAGTAGGAATTTCTACTATATCGATATGCATATTCAGCATATCTACGAGTCGATCCCAGTATCGTCCACCACTTTTTAAGTAATAGAACATAGGCTTGGCTAGTGAGCGCTAATAATCAGATGCCCTGTGATTTCTGTCAGCGTCCCTATGACCCAATAGCAACAAGGTGGCTATGCCCTCACTGCCATATGAAAACTAATTGCTGCGACGGTGCTCCATGCCCATTGCCTGACCAATCAGAGCTTAAAGTAAAGAGTGAGAGCTAACTTAAAGGATCTTAAGCGGAAATTGCACCGGTTGATAACAAGATCAGTAAGAGCGTTCCAAGTAATAGACGATAGATGACAAAAGGCATAAAACTCTTAGTCTGAACATATTTCATGAGCCAGGAGATGACTAAGTATCCGACAGTAAAAGCTGTAAGAGTGGCAACAAAAGTCTCTCCAAGAGAAAATGAGTTTAAAGGCTTTGAAAATGAGTTAAAGAGTTCAAAGGCTCCACTGCCTAAAACTGCGGGTATCGCTAGCAAAAACGAATATCTAAGAGCTGCCTCCCTTTTATATCCCAGAGCTCTACCCATAGCAATGGTTGCACCAGAGCGAGAGACACCCGGAATTAGAGCAAGTGATTGCGCAATTCCATATGCAATGCCATCTCTTGCACCCAAAGCATCAAGGTCTTTCATCTTCTTGCCATAGTGATCCATCACGCCAAGTAGAAGGCCGAAAATGATTAATGTGGCTGCAATTAGATAAAGGGAACGAAAATTCTGACGAATATACTCCTGGCCAAAATATCCTAAGAAAAATATAGGAAGTGAACCGAGAAGAATTAGCGCTGATAGATGCGCATCGCTTCTCTCGCTGCCCACCAATTCACCTCTTCTTATAAGCCATCTAAGAGATGCAGAGATGAGCCTTGCAATATCAGCCCTAAAATAAATGAGAACCGCTATCTCTGTTCCAATCTGCATTATCGCTGTGAAGGTGGCCCCGGGATCTGCCGCCGAAGGCAAGAATTCACCGAAGATTCGAATGTGGGCGCTTGATGAGACAGGAAGAAACTCAGTTAAGCCCTGAATAATTCCAAGAAATATTGCCTCAAGCATTACTTACTAACCCTCTACGTTTTAATAGCGGCTCAATAACTGCATCTCTACCTCTGAAATTTCTAAACATCTCTAGAGAATCAATAGAGCCGCCCTGGCTCATAAGTTTGCCTCTGAGGTGATCGCCATTCTCTCGAGTTAAACCACCATTTTCCTTAAACCACTCACCAGTATCGGCATCAAAGACCTCTGCCCAGATATAGCCGTAATAACCAGCAGAGTATCCCCCAGCGAAAATGTGAGAGAAGTAGGAAGAGCGATACCTTGTTGGAACGCAATCATAGGCAAGGCCGTAACTTTCTATCGCCTCTGCTTCAAATTTTTCAACATCGCTTACAACTTCATCTGATGAAAGTGAGTGCCAAGCAAGATCAAGGATTGCTGCTGCCATATAGCTGGTTGTGGCATGTCCTTCATTAAAGGTTGATGACTCTTCAAGTTTATCTATCCAGCTTTGTGGTAGGCGTTCCCCACTTTGATAATGGCGGGCATAGTTATCAACGATTTGGGGATCAAGGATCCACATCTCATTAACCTGGGAAGGAAACTCAACAAAGTCTCGCTGCACCGCTGTTCCTGAGAACCTGGGATATTTCACATTAGATAGAAGTCCATGGATAGCATGGCCAAATTCGTGGAAGAGAGTAGTTGTTTCATCAAGAGTAAGAAGGGTTGCCTCCCCCTCTGGTGGCTTTGGAATATTTAAGTTATTTACTACAACAGGGAGTTGATTAAGTAGGTGGCTCTGTTTAACTAAAGAGTTCATCCAAGCACCGCCTCGCTTAGAGTCTCTTGTGTAGAAATCGGCGATATAGAGGCCAATCTTTGAGCCATCTTCGTTAAAGACTTCAAAAGCTCTCGCCTCTGGATGATAGGTAACTAGATCTGGGCGCTCTTTAAAGCTCATTCCATAAAGTTTGCCAGCAGAGAAAAAGACGCCTTTACATAAAACGCTCTCCAGTTCAAAGTATGGCTTCATCAAGGAAGTATCAAGATCGTACTTCTCAGCTCTTACCTTCTCGGTGTAGTAATCCCAATCCCAACTCTCTAGTTTTTCAATGCCATCTAACTTAGCTAGCCGCTCAAGATCTCTTCCCTCAGCTTTAGCATTTGCAAGAGCAGCAGGAGCAATCTTTCTAAGCATTGTATGAACTTTCTCAGGAGAGCCAGCTGTCTGCTCGGAGAGTGAATACTGAGCATGACTTGACTTGCCAAATATCTCAGCCCGTTTAGCTCTTAATTTGACCATCTTTAAAAGCACTTCTCTGGTATCAAAGCCATTTCCACGAAGACCTTTACTTAGAGATGCTTGCATAACCTTTTTTCTAAGTTCACGATTCTTTAGTGAGCGCAGGAGAGGATGGCCAGTGAAATTGACCGCGCCAATCATGTATTTATCTTTCATTCCTCGCGCATCTGCCGCTGCCTTGCAGGCCTTTATTTGATTATCAGAGAGGCCATCTAACTCTTTAACTTCTTCGACAAAGAGAGCTAAATCATTTGTCTCACTTAATACTTTCTTACTAAATTCTGTTTGAAGAGTAGATAGCTCTTCATTAATCTTCTTGATCTCCTCGCGCTGGGAATCTGATAGCCCGGCTCCAGCATGGAGAAAGTCGCGGTGATACCTCTTTAGAAGCCAAGAATCTTCGCTATTTAGATCAAGACCTGAATCAACTAAATGAGTAATCCGAGCAAAGAGCTTCTGATTTAACTTGATTTTATCGGAGTGAGCTGCAAGCTTTGGAGCAATCTCTGCTTCAATTTTATCGATTGTTTCGTTAGTATCACTTGAGGATTTATTGTAAAAAACAGCAGCGACTCTACTTAATATCCCCCCACTTGCCTCTAGGGCTACCAAGGTATTTTCAAAGGTAACTTCAGCTCGGCTAGTGATCTCTTCAACCTCTGCCAGCTGTTCTTCCATTCCAGCATAGAAAGCTGGCAGATAATCCTCTTCTGAAATCCCTGCAAATGGAGGTAGTTCGTACTCAAGAATTGATTTGGTTAGGAATGGATTTTTGCTCATTTGCTTCTCTCCTGTATAAATAGTCGCGTATTCTCAAATATAATATCAGCGTCATAATCAAGGGTTGCAACGTGATAACTATTTAGAAGTTCTATTCTTTGTTTACTACTTGACCCAATCTCCTCGAAAATAATCTCGGTATTAGAGACATCAAGGGTATGGTCATCAACGCTATGAAAGAGTAATACTGGCGTCTTAATCCTTGGCAGGCGCTTTCTAGCAAGTTTTAAATGCTTATATAACTGAGCAACTCCCTTTATCGGCAGCGCGTCATAACCCCACTCTGTTACTCCTGGTTTTTTTATATCATCTCCCACTGAGGCGCGAGATTTCTGTATTTTAGAAATAATCGAGACAAATTTGATTTGTAGACCTGGGATATGAATCATTGGGTTTACCAGAACAATTCCATCTACCTTATCTTGATGCTCTGCTGCTACATAAAGACTATTTCCGCCGCCCATTGATAAACCAACCATAAATACTTTTCTACACGTTTTCTTCAACTCAAGTAACTCGCTCTCAACCTTCTCTGCCCAACTTGACCAGTGCACCTTATTTAGATCCTGCCACCTACTTGCATGCCCAGGAATTAAGGGAACCGATACTTGGTAGCCCTTTTCATTAAGAAAATGCGCAAAGGGTCGCATCGAAGCTGGAGATCCGGTGAAGCCATGGACAAGAAGAACTCCAATATCGCCATTTGAACCAGAGCCCTTTGCTCGATAGTCAGATAACCAACCTTGGGGCGCTCCTTCAATGGCCATATGCGCACCCTAAAGTTAATCGCGCTAAATGTCATTTATCCCATCTATCTTTGCTCCATGAAATCAGAGCGAGAGCGCCCGCCGGCTATAGCGTTTCAGCCAAGCTTTGATGAGATATCACCGAGCCTCTATGAAACTACCTTTGTAGTTCTTGATCTAGAGACCACCGGAGGCTCATATAACAGCGCAGCAATTACTGAAATTGGCGCAGTAAAAGTTAGGGCGGGAGAAATAGTTGGAGAATTTCAAACTCTAGTAAACCCAGAGAGCCCTATCCCGCCTTTTATTACAGTTCTCACTGGCATTACTGATGCAATGGTTATTCAAGCGCCAAAATTAGGAGAGGCTCTCCTTTCATTTCTTGAGTTTATTGGCTCCAGTAAAGATAGCGTTTTGGTTGCTCATAACGCTCCCTTTGATATTGGATTTCTAAAGGCAGCTTGCTTACAGCTAGAAGTTATCTGGCCTTCCTATCAAGTTTTAGATACCGCAAAGATTGCAAGGTATGTGGTGACAAGGGATGAGGCTCCAAATTGCAAACTCTCAACGCTCTCAACTTTTTTTGGAGCAACGACAAACCCAGATCATCGAGCTCTCTCTGATGCTCGCGCAACAGTTGATGTCTTCCATGGAATCTTAGATCGCCTAGGAAGCTACGGAGTGAAAACTCTTGAGGAGTTAAAGTCTTTTAGCTCTCGTGTTACTAGCGCCCAGAGAAGTAAGAAGTATTTGGCAGAGGGTCTTGCAAATAGCCCAGGTGTTTACATTTTTAAAGATGAGGCAGGAATTCCGATTTATATAGGAACTACTAGAAACTTAAGAAATAGAGTCCGTTCCTATTTCACTGCAGCTGAAACCCGAAAAAGAATTCATGACATGATCTCACTTGCGCATTCTCTTGATGTCATTGAAACAGCTACCATCATTGAAGCTGAGGTAAGAGAGCTACGGCTAATAAATGAGAAACAACCTCGCTTTAATCGCCGTTCCAAGTTTCAAGCTAAGTCTCTATGGATCAAGCTCACTAAAGAAGCCTTTCCAAGATTAGTTGCAGTAAGAGGGGCTACCGGGCTAGATGATGAGAGCGGTTGGGCAGGGCCCTTTAATGGACGAGATGAATCAGCAAGAGCAATTGAGGCGCTCTATGAAGTTACGCAGATAAGACAGTGCAAACCAAGAATCACTTTATCCTCAATGAAAAGTGCTAGCCCCTGCGCGCTTTTTGATATGAAACGCTGCGGGGCTCCCTGTATTGGCCAGGAATCAATTGATTCTTACTCATCTCATGTGACAGCAATTCATCAGAGCCTGCATAACGATTCTCGCCCAATTCTTAACTCACTTAATCAGCGGATGAGAGAGCTGGCTAATCAAGAGCGCTTCGAAGAGGCCTCTGAGGTAAGGAATCGCTTGGGCGCGCTAATTAGAGGAAGCGCTAGAGCGCAGAGCATTAGGAGTTTAACTAGAGTTAAAGAGTTAATCGCTGCTATTGCTACCTCTACCGATACCTGGGAATTTGTAGTTATTCGCCATGGCAAACTTGCCGCTAGCTCTACTGCAAAGAGTGATAATTACAAAGAAGTTGTTGAGTCGCTGAAATTAACTGCTGAGGTAGTAATCGACAATGGCGAGATACTCCCCGCAAGTCATCATGAAGAAGTTGAGGTTCTCCTTCGTTACTTGAATCAAGAGGGAATTCGAATTGTTGAAATTGATGGCATCTGGGCGCTTCCAACTTTTGGCTCAGCAGCGGCAAGATCAGAGATTGAAAAAGTTAGAGCTCAAGTTGGTGCTAATAGCTACAAGGAAGATTTTGCTAATTCGGTAGATAGATTTGCCCAGCGCTCAACTAATTGAGCAGCAGCGCCAGAATCAACTGCTTGCTTTGCCAAGGTATAGCCATTGGCAAATTGCTGGGTGAGGCCTAGATGAAAATCTGCCTTAAAGGCAGCAATTGCAGCTGCTGCATTTAACAAAACTGATTGGCGATAAGGCCCGCCTTTTCCAGCAAAGATAGCTCTAGTAATTTCAGCATTCTCCCCAGGGCTACCGCCTCTTAACTCCTCAATTCCTACTCGCTCCAGCCCCAACTCACTTGGATCAAAGATATGCCTTGTTATCTCGCCATTATTTATCTGAAATATTGTGCTCGTTGTGCTGAGCGAAATCTCATCTAAGCCATCATCTCCCCTGAAGATAAACCCTTCGCAGCCTCGCTCGGCGAGCACAGTTGCAACAAGTTCTAATAATTCAGCCCTAGCAACGCCAATTGCCACTGCCTTTGGTTTTGCTGGATTGGCTAGCGGGCCAAGGATATTAAAGACCGTTGGAGTTGCTAACTCTCTCCTTGCGCTGGCTGCATTCTTCATTGCAGGGTGGAAAACTGGAGCAAATGCAAAACCAATTCCAATTCTTCTCACGCACTCCTCAATCTGCTCAGCCCCAAGTGAAATATCAATACCGAGAGCCTCTAGTAGATCTGCAGCTCCGCTCTTTGAACTTGCTGCACGGTTACCATGCTTGATAGTTCTAGCTCCAGCTGCAGTTGTAATAATCGCAGCAGTTGTTGAGATATTAATAGTTGAAGCGCCATCTCCCCCCGTTCCCACGATATCAACGGCTCGTTCGGCAATATTGATAGCAATACCTCTTTGATACATGACATCAACTAGCGCTCTTACCTCACTTGGCTTTTCGCCTTTTGCTTTCAGTAAAAGTAGAAAGTTCTTAATCTGATCATTGTTTGCAAGGCCATCTAGAATTTGAGACATAGCCCAATTAATTTGCAAATCAGATAAATTTTGCTTTTCTGTTAACTTTTCAAATATCTCATCCCAAGAGATCGGGCGTTCAGTCATCTCTCTAGCTCTAACTTAAGAAGCGATGGGGTTTTTAGTAAGAATTTCTGCAACACTTTTAGCAAGAGTAAAGGGATCAATGGGATGGGTAATTACTCCCTCAGCTCTAGACCAACCAGCAAGCCAGGCATCAGCGCTTCTTGCTACCAAAACGATAACTACTCCACAGTTAAAGACTTCATCTTTTAACTGCTTAGCAACTCCCAGCCCACCTTCAGGAACTGCTTCACCATCAAGAATAAATAGATCGAAATTCTCTCCAGAATCAACGGCCATTCTTAGGGCCTTAGCGGTAGCAAATTCAAAGATTTTATGTACTCCTAAATCAGGAGAAATCTGCTTACCCAGCGCAGTTATCACGCTAGCTCTGACGCTTGAATCATCTGAGTAAAGCGCGATTTTTAGGTTTTTCTGGCTGCTATCCATGATTGGCGTAATTCTAGGGGTTTACTCTCTTTCCACTTCGCTCAATCTGAGCCAATATCCCGTGATGCGTTTCACCGGCTATACCTACTTATTAGCCCCTTCAAAGAGGGGGTATTGCCCTCTTTTCGGGAATAATCCCCCTTATGAGTAGCGCGCTCTCCACAGCACCAAAACTGAATCGCCCCAATATCGTTGCTGTTGGAACCATCGTCTGGCTCTCAAGTGAGTTGATGTTCTTCGCCGCTCTCTTTGCTATGTATTTCACAACAAGATCTGTTCAAGGCCCAGAAATTTGGGGTGAATCAACAGAGTTCCTCAATATTCCATTTGCCGCCGTTAACACCACAGTTCTTGTCCTCTCATCTGTCACATGCCAATTCGGTGTCTTCGCAGCAGAGCGTTACCAAGCGCGACGTACCGGTTCAATCTTTAAAGTTTCATCTTGGGGAATGCGTGAATGGTTCTCACTCACATTCTTGATGGGCGCCTTCTTTATCTCTGGTCAGATCTATGAATATGCCTTCCTTGTTTCTGAAGGTTTGGCCCTTTCCACAAATGCGTACAGCTCAGTCTTCTATATTGCAACCGGCTTCCACGGTCTGCACGTGACCGGTGGTTTGATCGCCTTCCTCATCGTGATGATTCGTGTAGCTAAGGCTCGTCGCTTTACCCAAGGTCAAGCAACAACTGCAATCGTTGTCTCGTATTACTGGCACTTTGTCGACGTTGTATGGATCGCCCTCTTTGCCGCAATTTACCTCATCAAGTAATTTTCAATCGAAAGGAAAACAGTGAAGCGTCTATCGCGTCTACGCAGACACCGTGCGGCAGGTCCAATTCTTCTCATCTTCGCACTCTTCACCATCGGCACCACCTTCCAAGTAGCTAGCGCTGTCAATCAAGAGAACGCAACAGTCGAATCTCGATCTGCAGTTATTGAAGAAGGTAAAGAAATCTTTCTTAGAGGATGTTCTTCTTGCCACGGACTCAACGCTGAAGGACAAGAGATAGCTCCATCGCTCATTGGAGTCGGCGCTGCTTCAGTAGATTTCCAAGTCGGAACCGGTCGTATGCCAAT
>CAKZXY010000040.1 GCA_937883945.1 uncultured Clavibacter sp.
GTCGCGCAGGTGAGGCGGAAGAATTTAGAGCAAAGTATCTAAAGAGTGAGCCAAATCTGTAGATAGAAGGCTAAGAAGCCAAGCATTGGCTATCGTTGACCTATGGCAAATGATCTCTTATCAGCGCTGCGCACCTACTTAACCAAACTCTCATCAGGCGAAAAAAGTCCACAGGAAGTTGCGGCCGCACTTAACCACTGGGCAAAGGAGAGCGGCGAGGCGATAAAAGCGCGCGTCGAAGAAGAGGTAAAGACAAGTGTTAAGAAGATGGGTTTTGCGAAACAAGAAGATTTAGATCGACTAGCAAGAGAAGTTGAGCTATTAAAGACAAGACTTGTAACAAGCCCAAGAGCAACAAAGCCAGTAAAGAAGAAAGCTCCAGTTAAGAAGAGCGCAGCAAGCAAAAGCGCAAGGAAGAAAAAATGAGTGAGAATATAGAGAATCTAGAGCAGATCTCAGCTATCAAGAAGAGAATAAATGAGATTGCCTTTGCTCCTTTGGTCGAACATGGCGAGCTATTTGATCAAGTTAATCAGGATCTATCAGCAGCGCTAACTCATGTTGAAGGTATTTCTAGCCAGAGTCAAGCTTAAGAAGTTTTAGCTACCTTATCTATTTAGATCAGTTAGAAAAATGAGAACCCGCCTAGATGCTGAGTTAGTTAGACGAGGCCTTGCTAGATCTAGAGAAGATGCGGTTGATTTAATTGAGGCAAGATCAGTTCTAGTTCGAGGAATCCCGGCATCAAAGCCAGCTACTCAGGTTGATCCAGAGACCTCAATAACACTTGCAGGCAAGAGAGATGATTATGTTTCAAGAGGTGGCTATAAATTAGCTGGAGCACTTGAGGCCTTCAAGGAGATAAGAGTTAGCGGAGTGACCGCTCTTGATGCCGGAGCATCAACAGGTGGATTTACCGATGTCTTGCTTAAGAAGGGAGCTGCAAAAGTTATCGCTGTTGATGTCGGATATGGACAACTTGCTTGGGAACTTCGAAAGGATCCAAGAGTTGAGATACATGATCGCACCAATGTTCGCACTCTAAGTAGCGAGATAATCAAAGAGAGCGTCGATTTAGTGGTCGCTGATCTCTCCTTTATTTCACTAGCCCTAGTTATCCCCGCTCTGCTCTCGGTGAGCAAAAGCGAAGCAGATTTTCTCCTTATGGTTAAGCCTCAATTTGAAGTAGGCAGAGAGCGATTGGGAGCAGGGGGAGTTGTGCGAGATCCTGAGCTTAGAAAAGCGGCCGTTAGCGATATTGCAAGGAGCGCCTTTGATGCAGGTTTGGGTACCGTTGGCGTAGTGGCCAGCTGCCTTCCAGGGCCCTCTGGAAATGTTGAATATTTTCTCTGGCTTAAATCTGGAGCAGAGATGATTTCAGATAAAGAGTTAGATCAGGCGATAGCGAAAGGACCGCAGTAGATGGCAAAGCGCGAAGTTCTACTTGTCCTTCATCCAACTCGCCCTGCGGCAAAAGAGCTTGCTGCATCTATTGTTAAGACTCTTAGCTCTGAAGGTTTTACCTTTATCTCAAGTTTAGATACTGGAATTTCTGGCGTCACTCAGGTTGGAAGCGATCAAGTAAAGCAGAGTTATAGCCAGATTGAATTGGTATTAGTTCTGGGCGGAGATGGAACTATTCTGCGCGGGGCAGAAGAGATCCATGGATTAAATATTCCAGTGCTAGGAATCAATCTAGGACATGTTGGCTTTCTTGCAGAGATTGGAAAACCAAGTCAAGAAGAGATTATCTCGGCCATTAGAGAGAAGAAATATAAGACTGAGAAGAGAATGACTCTTGCTTATCAAGTATTCCGAGGCGATGAGTTAGTTACTAAAGGTTGGGCGCTTAATGAAGTAACAGTTGAACGAAGTACTGAAGCGATGATTGAACTATTTGTTCAAGTTGATCACCGTCCACTTTCAAGGTGGGGCTGCGACGCAGTTATCTGCGCAACGCCAACAGGATCAACTGCTTATGCCTTTAGCGCAGGCGGTCCAGTAGTTTGGCCAGAGGTTGAAGCACTTGTTCTTGTCCCACTTGCCGCCCATGCGCTCTTCTCAGATCCGATGGTTATCAGCGCAGATTCAGAGATTGCCATTGATGTTGAAAGCGATGAAGGCGTTCTATCAGCAGATGGCCTCCGTAAATTTGCCTTGAAAGAAAAGGATCGCGTCGTACTAACCTCTGATAAAAGTTATATAAACCTGGCCCATATTGATGCGGCGCCATTTACTGATCGCCTTGTTGCCAAATTTAAATTACCGGTTGATGGCTGGCGCGGTGAGTAAAAAGGGCGAGCGTAAAGGCTCACTCTTAGAAGAAATCAATATTCGCTCACTTGGGCTAATTGATAGTGCGACAATTGAATTTAGAGAGGGCTTTAATGTAATTACTGGCGAAACAGGAGCCGGTAAGAC
>CAKZXY010000041.1 GCA_937883945.1 uncultured Clavibacter sp.
GATTGATTTCTCAGATATTGATGAGATTAGGCGAACAGTTGAGTATTGCAATCAACTTAGAGTGCCAGAGCGTCATCCTTATGGTGGGGACTTAGTCTTTACTGCATTTTCTGGATCACACCAGGATGCAATTAAAAAAGGCTTTGATCACATGGAAAAAGATGCCAAAGCTGCTGGAGTGGATAAAGATAAGTTCACCTGGGCAATTCCTTATCTGCCAATTGATCCAAAAGATATTGGCAGAAGCTATGAAGCGGTTATCAGAGTTAATTCTCAATCTGGTAAGGGCGGCGTTGCTTATGTTATGAAGAGCGAGCATCAATTAGATCTTCCTAGAAGGCTACAAATTGAATTTAGCCATGTGATTCAATCTCATACCGAAGATCAAGGTGGCGAGGTATTTCCAGATCAGATGTGGAAGATATTTGTCGATGAGTATCTGCCAAGTGAAGATAACAGATGGGGAAGATTTAGATTTACATCCCTTAACCAAAGTAGTACTGCTGGCAAAGATGTTGAGTTAAGCGTTGATCTTCTTGATAATCAGAAGCAGATAACGCTTAAGGGAAGCGGTAACGGCCCTATCTCTGCATTCTGTAATGTGATGCAGAGCTATGGAGTTGATATCCAAGTAGCTGATTACTATGAACATGCTATGAGCGCTGGCGGAGATGCAAGCGCTGCGGCCTACCTTGAGTGCAGCGTTAATGGGGGAACTTATTGGGGCGTTGGAATTGATCCATCAACGACCACCGCATCGCTAAAAGCGGTGATTTCTGCGGTCAATCGCGCACTTCGATAACTATCTGCTCTAAGTTGTGCCTGTGGCGCTCTACCGTGATGAGGCAGTTGTTATCAGAACCCAGAAGCTTGGGGAGGCAGATCGCATTGTCACCCTCTTTTCAAGGCAGCGCGGTCGTATAAGAGCTGTTGCAAAGGGAGTTAGAAGGACTAAATCAAAGTTTGGCGCAAGGCTTGAGCCAGCAAGTTATGTTGATATCCAGCTCTACACCGGAAAGACT